>JAZRHU010000023.1:0-25487 GCA_045644945.1 Candidatus Fimimonas sp.
AAGGACTTGCTCTTTTTACTGCCTCACATCCCTTTTCGGTGTGGTGTCAAAACTTGCAATATTTTGCGCAAAGTGGTATAATATAGCCACAAATGCATTACAGAGGAGAAAAACATGCATAAATTTGATACAAAAGTTCAACACCTAAAGTACAAAGTGCTACGCGAAGTGGCTCGTCTTGCTTGGAGCGACCAACTGCTAGATAACATCTTGGATCTTCCATCCATGATTGTGCCCGGCAAAAAGGCAACAATGCGTTGCTGTGTCTACAAAGAGCGCGCCATCCTTAGCGAGCGTGTTAAGTTGGCCTTGGGTGGAGATAAATCCAATCCAAACGTTATCGAGGTTATCGAAATTGCCTGCGACGAGTGTCCTGTTGGTGGCTACGAAGTTACCAATGCTTGCCGTGGATGTCTTATGCACCGTTGCGAAGACGTTTGCAAGTTTGGTGCAATAACGTTTGATGGCTACCACGTTGCGCACATCGACAAATCCAAGTGTCGCGAGTGTGGTGCTTGCGCTAAGGTTTGCCCATACATGGCAATCGTAAGCAGAAAACGCCCCTGCCAAAATGCCTGCAAGGTAAAGGCCATCTCCATGAATGACGATTTGGAAGCAACAATCGATCCAAACAAGTGCATCCAATGTGGTGCGTGTGTTTACCAATGCCCATTTGGTGCCGTATCGGACAAATCCTACATTGTTGATGCCGTCAACATTTTGAAGGATGCATCACAAAACAATGGCAAGGTCTACGCCATTGTTGCGCCAGCCATTGCCAGCCAATTTGCCCATGCAAAGCTTGGTCAAGTTGTGTCCGGATTGCACGCCCTTGGTTTTAGCAACGTTGTGGAAGCGGCACTTGGTGCGGATATGGTTGCCCTTGCCGAGTCACAAGAGCTTGCCCAAAAGGGCATTTTGACAAGTTCCTGTTGCCCTGCATTTGTAAAGTACATCAAGATGCAATTTCCACAATTGGTGGACAAAATTTCCCACAACATGTCGCCAATGGCAACGTTAGCCAAGCACATCAAGCAACAAGATGCCGATGCAAAGGTGATTTTTGTTGGCCCATGCACAGCCAAAAAGGCGGAGGCGCAACTTGAAGAAGTGAAGGAGTACGTTGATTGCGTGCTTACCTTTGAGGAGTTGCAAGCATTGTTTGATAGCAAGGACGTGGACTTGACAACACTTGCGGAAACCACCTTGGACAACGCGTCCTACTTTGGACGTTTGTTTGCAAAGAGTGGCGGACTTACCACTGCAACTGCGCAAGCAATGGCCGAGCAAAACATCGATTTTGACGTAAAGCCCGTTGTGTGCGATGGTATCGAGGCGTGTCGTTTGGCATTGCTAAAACTAAGCAAAGGTGTGCTTGATGGCAACTTTATCGAGGGTATGGCGTGTATTGGCGGATGTGTTGGTGGTGCAGGTAACCTTACCCACTCCACCGAAAAAAGCGCAAGCAAAGTGGAAAAGCACAGCCAAGAGTCTGCAAAAAAGACCATTACTTCCGCCGTTAGTGACGAGCAATAAACAAAATACACTTGGAGTTTTCCAATATCTAGGCAAGTCGAAGGGCTTGCCTTTTTGTTTGCAAAAAATCCCGCACCAAATTGTTTTTCGCTATTGAAGTGGTGGCGGATTTGTGGTATAATGTATACATGCAAATTTTGGCCTGTTTGGCAAATACCGCAAATAATAAATTTAGTTTACAAGGAGATAATCCCCCATGGCACATTTTGTTATGCTTGATGCAAGCAAACTATCCCCACTTCGCCAAATTGACAAAAGGCTTGTTTCCTACAATGTGGAAATGACAGAAGTTACCGGTGGCACATTTTGGAAGGCCTACACCGAGGCGCAAGTTGATGGCACCGAAGAGTTCCCAGTTATCAAAGATTGGTCCAACATGGGTAACCTTCAACAATGGTACGATCCAATCGACACAACCAATCCACGCCTAATCAAGTTGGCGCGCGAACTTGGCACAGCTTGGGTGCGCGTTTCCGGCACTTGGGCAAACAAAACTTACTACGATTTTGATGGCAAATGCAACGGCAAAGCACCCGAAGGTTTTCAAAACGTTCTCACAAAAGAGCAATGGCTCAACTTGTTGGACTTTGTAAAAGCAGTTGATGGCAAATTGCTTGTTTCCATTGCAAACTGCCCAGGTATCCACAGCGCAGACGAGCCAATGCCATTTGACCAAGCGGATTTGTTGTTTAGAACATCTGCCGAGTATGGCGTGCCCATTTCCGCAGCGGAGTTTACCAACGAACCCAACATGATTGCGCTTTCCGGTTTGCCAAGGGGCTATACCGCAGCAGACCACGCACGCGACCACGATTTGTTTGGCGCATGGCTCAAAGCAAACTATCCCGATTGCTTGTTTGTTGGCCCTTGCACAGTTGGCGACATCAACATGTTTGGTTTGGGCAACGATGGTGCAGGCGGTGGCATTGCAGCCGGCTTCCAAATTGTAACTACCGAAGAGCTTCTTGGCGACTACAACTCCAAGATGGACGTATTTAGCTACCACTACTACAATGGCGTGTCCGAACGTGGTGCAGCAATGGGTGGTCACTGGCCATACCAAGCAATTCTCAGTGAACAATACTTGGGCGTTCCAGCACTTTGCGCAAATCAATACACTGCTCGCAGAGATAAGTACGTTCCTGGTGGCCAAATGTGGGTTACCGAGTCGGGCGATGCTGGTTGCGGTGGCAACACTTGGGCATCCACCTATGCCGATGTTCCTCGCACATTGAACGAACTTGGCGTGTTCTGCACAATTACCGATGGCGTAATCTTCCACAACACACTTGCTTCCTCCGACTACGGCTACCTAAAGCATGGCACATTCCTTCCACGTCCAAACTACTTTGCAGTTTTGCTTTGGAACAGACTTATGGGCCAAACTTGCTACAACACAGGCATTGCCAATGTGGAAGGCGCACACGTATATTGCCACTCTCGCAAGGATGGCAAACCTGGCCACGCTTACCTTGTAATCAACAACTCCTGGACGGAAACAACAACTGTAAGCTTTGATGGCACAGCACAAGTTTACGCATTGACAGGCAAAACTGGCATGCGCTCTCGCACAATGTGCCTAAACGGCAAGGAACTTGTTCTTGGCGAAAACGATGAGCTTCCCGAACTCAACGGAGTGGAGGCAACCGGCCAAGTGGAAATTGCCCCCGGCTCTTGCGTGTTTATTATCAAGTAGAACAAATCACCAATTGCGGACATTTGTGATAATATAGGGGAGGGGGTTTCCCTCCCGATATAACCACCAAACAAATCTCGTTCAAACGAACGAGATTTTTTATTGTCCAAATGCTATTTTGCATCGCTCAAAACACTCAAAACATATGTTCGTGCGCTATTGTTGACAACGGCATATTTTGCTGATATAATTGTGCCAACATCTAAGGGGGGGGTACCTATGAAATACGCAAACAAGAACACAAAAAACCAAGTTTGGATGTTGATTGTAAACATTCTTTTGATGGGATTGTACTTCCTTTTGTGCTTTACCGCAAAGGAAGTTGAACCAGACCCAAAATTCCCCGATAACTTTACCGATTGGGGTACCTACTTGTTCATCTTTATAACCTACATTGTTACAACAGTTGCCATGCACGTTTGGTGCGCCATTGGCAACAAGTACAAAAGTGTAAAAATCCTTTACTTTTTCTACGTAATTTTGGGTATCATTTGCTTTGTGTCCATCTTTGTTTGTATGGGTGTGTTTGTAAACAGTGGCGACAAAACAACACTTGACGAATCTCGCTGTTTGGTTGCCATCATCGGTTGCGCAATGCTCAACTCCACACTTGGCATTCACCTTTTGAGCAGCACATGTCGCAATTGCTACCACTACCGTAGCATTGCAAAAACTGGCTCCGGCACAGAAAAGATCAAGGAATACGTCAAGGGTTGGACAAGCACAAATACAGTTGCCACAGCAAAAGATATCTACGGCAACATCATTGCGACCGTGGAGGAAAAAGTTTACCACCCCGGCTACACTCGCACCAAAACAGAGCACTTCAACACCTACCAATGCTTTGTTTGCGGACAAAAAACTCGCGACTAACACTTGCCAAACAAAAAACTAAATTAAGATAACAAAAAAAACGATAGGTTTTTGCCTATCGTTTTTGTTTTTGAGCAAATAAGATATTTTAGTACTCGCTGATGTTGCCCAATTTAACTTCGAAGTTAACACCAGGCCAACCCTTGTACTTTTGTTTCAATCTGTTGATTAGTGATTTGCCCTCGCGGAAAAGGTCGTTCATCACTTCCTTTTGGAAGCTTTGTGCATCACGAATCATCATGTCGTACTCGCGTTGATTTTCCGCCGAGCAACAACTTGTGTCGATGGTAAAGTCTACTGTAAAGTAGGCATCATCGCCATAGTGGGAAAATGACACGTCACTGCGAATGGAGCAATCGTAGGGCAGGTTTCTGCTACGAGAGTTGTCGCTTGCAATGTCGTCCATGTAGTAGTCTAGTTGATTGTTACCTTCGTATTCGGCATCGCTTGAGCCACTGCTGTACGAACTGCCACCATAGGAGCTGGAGCTTCCGCTACTGTAACTGCGAGTGCTACTGCGAGATGGCTTGTAGTTGTTGTAGTCGTCGTCATTGTCTGGAAGTGGTGCGCCAATGCTTGCCATGATCCAGCCGTTGCGCTTGTAAAATTTAAACAAAGGAACAAGTCCCACAATTGTAACAACAAACATTGCTACAATCAAAACAACGTTGCCAAGGGCGGAAAGCATTTGGATTGCAAAACCAATCACACCGCCAATGATTGCGCCACCAATGGGCAAAACAGGCACAAAACCGCGTGGGGCATCAAAGTAGTCCACAAGTGTTGCAAGCCAAAGTGTTGCAACTGTCATGGGCATTGCGCCACAAACGATGATTCGTTCCAAAATGTTGTAGCTGTAGTATGGTCCAAGGTGTGTTAGCACGTCTTGGATGGAGTGGATGTCTTGTGGTTGTGGGAACAAGTCTTGGTAGGATGCTGCAAATGCACAAAACATTGCAAAAATCACGCTTATCCAAAACAAAAATCTACGCAAGCCATCTGTAAAGTTAGAGAACTCCAAAAACTCCAACAAATCGCCAAACACACAAAATGCAAACCCAACGGCAATCGCGCCAAAAAGTCCAGCACATTGTTGACCGTCGGCACTTGCAAACGCAACCAACGCGCCAATAACAACAACGTTCAAAATCAATCTAAGAATTTTCATATCTTCTCCTTAAATATTCAAATTTTACCCACTACTCAAAGGATAGTTTGCAACGTCTGCGGTGCTAGCGCAACATTTGCCTGCCAACAACTTGGCACCAGTACGCGTGTTCAATTGATACGCTTGGCTTTTGGGCCATCAGCAATTATCCTTGTGGGCGCAAAATTTGGTTGCGGTTTTGCCAAACACATCAACTGCAACTACGACATTAGTTATACCACATTGCGCGCGCATTGTCAAACGTGCACAAATCAAAAGGGCAATTTTGGCGCATTGGCATTTCGCCAAGTAAAGCGTTACATTTTGTTTGGCAAATTGCAGAGCAAAAACTCCGTCGAGCCAAAGTTTTGATGTAACATTATTGCAACATTGTAACATATTGATTGAGCCTACCAAAAGTGCTAGTTTCATAAATTTTTGTTATCAAAAATGTGGCGTTTGGGGGCGTAAAAATGGTTGACTTGCAACAAAATGTTTCGTATAATGAAATTGTCGTAAAGACAACGACATTCTGCGGAATTAAAGCGCCTATAACCCAACAAAAAAATTTCCGTTGGGTAAAATATATAGGAAAAAACGGAGGCAAACACATGAAGAAACTCTTTGGCATTATCCTTGCAGTAGTTATGTTGATTAGTGTTTTCGCTTTGACAGCATGCAATCAACAAATCCCTGACGAAATGACATCCGAAGATGGCAAATACGAAATTGCTATGATCACCGATATCGGCGACCTTAAGGATGGTTCTTTCAACGAAGGTACTTGGGAAGGCGTAAAGACATACGCTTACGAAAATGGTAAATCCTACAAGTACTACCAACCTGCTAACGGTTCCAACGCAACAGACACAGACCGCGTAAACGCTTTCAAACTTGCTATCAGCAATGGTGCAAAAGTTATCGTTTGCCCAGGTTTTGCATTTGGTAACGCTCTTGCAGAAGTTGTTCCAGCTAACCCAGAAGTTAAATTCATCTTTATCGATGGTTGGACAATGGGCTTTGACAACCTTGTTGGTATTGCTTTCCAAGAAGAACAATGCGGTTACCTTGCTGGTTACGCAGCTGTTATGGAAGGTTACACAAAACTCGGTGGCACATTTGGTGGCGGTGCCACAAACGCAGCTTGCAATAGATACGCATTTGGTTACATCCAAGGTATCAACGCAGCAGCTAAAGAACTCAACAAAACAGTAGAAGTTAAAGTTTCTCACCAATACGGTGCAGGCTTCTCCGCTTCCTCTGAACTTCAAACACAAATCGCTGGTTGGTACAATGCTGGCACAGAAATCGTATTTGCATGCGGTGGTTCTATGTTCACAAGCGTTGCATCCGCAGCAGCAGAAGCTAACAAAAAGGTTATCGGCGTAGACGTTGACCAATCCACACAATCTTCCACAGTTGTTACATCCGCTATGAAGGGTCTCAAAGAAGCTGCTATGTACGCTCTTGATACTTTCTACGCTGGCAAGTGGGACAGTGACCTTGCTGACAAATTCATCTCCCTTGGCGCTAAAGACAACGCAGTTGGTCTTCCTACAGCTACATGGAGCATGAAGAACTACAAGGTTAGCGATTACGAAGCACTCCTTGGCAAGATCAAGGCTGGCACAGTTTCCATCGACAACGATGCAGACTGGACAAGCATTGCTACAAAGGCAGCTGGTCTTTCCAACATCAATTTCCTTTACGAATAATATTCTATTCAACAAATCAGGCAACGCATTTTGCGTTGCCTTTTTTATCTTTTGTAACAATTTTGCATTACATTTTTCAATGGCAAAACACCACATTGTTAATTGGCAAAAGTTATTTGTAACAAATAATTGAATTTTGTTAATAACATGTGATAAGTTTTTTATTGCAAAAGTTTTTGCTATCAGTTATAATTATTGTATGAAGCACATCTGTTGCTCAAATGTTTAGTGGGAAGGGCAAGACCTATGGACAACAATTACATTATTGAGATGTTGAACATCACCAAAGAGTTCCCCGGACTTGTTGCCAACGACAATATCACGTTGCAACTCAAAAAGGGGGAAATCCACGCTTTGCTTGGCGAAAATGGCGCAGGCAAATCGACACTTATGAGCGTTCTTTTTGGCTTGTACCAAGCGGAAAAGGGCGTCATCAAGAAAGACGGACAGGAAGTTACCATCAAAAATCCCAACGACGCAAACGCATTGGGTATTGGTATGGTACACCAACACTTTAAGCTTGTAGATGTGTTCAGCGTTTTGGACAACATCATTCTTGGTGCGGAAACAACCAAGTTTGGCTTTATTCAAAAAAAGGAAGCGCGCGAAAAGGTTATGGCGCTTTCCCAAAAGTACGGCCTCAATATCGACCCAGATGCTCTTGTGGAAGACATCACAGTTGGTATGCAACAACGTACGGAAATTTTAAAGATGCTCTACCGCGACAACGAAATTTTGATTTTCGACGAGCCAACAGCGGTGCTTACTCCACAGGAAATCACCGAGTTGATGAACATCATGCGCAACCTCGCTAAGGAAGGCAAGTCCATTTTGTTCATCACACACAAGCTCAACGAAATTATGGAGGTTTCCGACCGCGTAACAGTTTTGCGCAAGGGCAAGTACATTGGTACAATCAACACTTGCGATACCAACCCTCAACAACTTTCCGAAATGATGGTTGGCCACAGCGTAAACCTTGTTGTAGACAAAGCCCCAGCAACCCCTGGCGAAGTTGTTTTGCATGTGGAAAACCTTTGTGTTCGCAACAAGCGCAACAAACAAAACGCTGTCAAAAACGTTTCCTTTGACGTTCGCAGTGGCGAAATTGTGTGCATTGCCGGTATCGATGGCAATGGCCAAACGGAATTGGTCTACGGCATCACCGGCCTAGACAAAGCGGAAGCAGGTAGCAAGGTTGTCCTTTGCGGAGATGATATCACAAACAAATCCATTCGCTACCGCAACACCCACGGTATGAGCCACATTCCTGAAGATAGACACAAACATGGCCTTGTTTTGGACTACACATTGGATCAAAACATGGCAATCCAACGTTACTTTGAGCCACGCTTCCAAAAGATGGGATTTATCCGCTTTGACGAGGTGCGTAGCTACTCCGACGACCTTGTTGAGCGTTTTGACGTTCGTAGTAGCCAAGGTTCGGCAACAATCGCACGCAGTATGTCGGGTGGTAACCAACAAAAGGCAATTGTCGCTCGCGAAATGGACCGCGACCACAAGTTGCTTGTGGCAGTTCAACCAACACGTGGTTTGGACGTTGGTGCAATCGAGTACATTCACAAACAAATTGTAAAGCGCCGTGACGAAGGCGCAGCAATCTTGCTTGTTTCCTTGGAACTTGAAGAAGTAATGAACCTTTCGGACAGAATTTTGGTAATCACCGAGGGGGAAATCGTTGGCGAGTTCGATCCAAAACAAGTAACCGTGCAAGAACTTGGCTTGTACATGTCTGGCGCAAAACGTCAAAACAAAAATCAAACACAGGGGGTGGATGAACAATGAGCAAAGTAAAAGAATTTTTTGCAAAAATCGGCAGATGGTTCAAGTCTCTGTTTGTTGCAACCACACCCGATTCCGAACCTAAACTAAAAACACTTTGGAACAAGCAAGGCACACGCAATTTTGCATCATCATTGTTGGCAATTTTCTCCGGCGTACTGATTGGTTTTGTATTTTTGCTTTTGTTTGCATTGTTCTCCCCCAACATCACAGGCAAATCGGCTTTCGAAGCTTTCCGCATTTTGATTGGTGGTATCTTCTATCAAGGACGTACCCCAACAGGCGGATTGGACTTTGGCTTTAACCCACAATTGTTTGGCGACATGTTGTTTAGAGCAATGCCATTGCTTATGACAGGTTTGTCGGTAGCGGTAGCATTTAAAACTGGTCTGTTTAACATTGGTGCATCTGGTCAATACCTTGTTGGCACTTGGGCAACATTGGTTGTTGCTCTCAGCATGGATACCACAGTTGTAAATCCATTTTTCGTGTGGTTGCTTGCATTGCTTGCAGGCATGGCGGCAGGTTTCATTTGGGGCTGTATCCCAGGTTTGTTCAAAGCGTTGTTAAACGTTAACGAAGTTATCACCTGCATCATGACCAACTGGATTGCCATCAACTTGGTACACTGGTTCTTCCAAGCGGACAACAATAAAGGCGCAACCGGCGCGCAATTTGTAAACTTTGTGGACAACACCAAGTCTGGTTTCATTCTCAAAACAAGCACAAACGGCGTTGTAACACCAACCTTTGGTTTGGACAAGTTGTTCCCTGGTAGCCAAGTAAGCGGTGGCATTTTGATAGCAATTGTTGTTTCCGTTGTGCTCTACATTGTTATCAACCGCACAACCTTTGGTTACGAACTCCGCGCGTGTGGCCAAAACCGTCACTCCGCAAGATACGCAGGTATCAACGACACTCGTAGCATCATTCTTTCCATGGGTATTGCAGGCGCACTTGCCGCAGCGGGCGCATCACTTTACTACCTTAGTGGCTACACCGAATATGCTTGGACAAACAACATGTCCTTGCCAGCGGAAGGTTTCAACGGTATCCCAGTTGCATTGTTGGCCTACAACAATCCAGTTGGTACAATCTTTGCATCCATGTTTATGGCGTACATCAACATCGCCGGCGAACAAATTCGTGGTGCAACTGCTTACAACAAGTACATCAGCGATTTGATTGTAGCAATCATCATCTACCTTAGCGCATTTTCGTTGTTGTTTAAGGATATTCTTTCCGGTAAGATCTTTGCCAAAAAGAAGAGCGTAACTGCTGTTGCTACAACTGCGGAACCAACTACACAACAACCTACAACAACAGAGCAACCCACCGAGGATCAACCTCAACAAACTACAACTCAGGAGGCGGACGAATAACTATGGTATTTCTTCTTCAACAAACCATTCGTTACATGGTACCAATGATGATCGTTGCCCTTGCAGGTGTGTTTGCAGAACGTAGTGGTATCATCAACCTTGCATTGGAAGGCATCATGATTATGGGCGCATTTGTTTGCGCAGTAATCGTGCGCGTCTTGCAAGAAACAGGCGCATTTATGCCCGGCACATTTGGTGCACAACTTTCCGTTGTGTTGGGATTTGTTCTCGCGGCAGTTTTTGGCGGATTGTTCTCGTTGCTGCTTAGCTACGCATCCATCAAATGGAAGTCCGACCAAACAATCACAGGTACGGCATTGAACTTGATTGCTCCCGCAATCGTGTTGTTTGTAGCAAACGTAATCTTCAACCAAAACAAAATCTTCCTCAAGATTGATGCGGCAAGCTGGTGCATCATCAAGATGCCCGCGGGCGAAGGTTTCTTCCACGATTTGCTTGCAATCTTTTTTGATAGAGCCTACATCACAACATTCCTTTGCGTTGCTATCTTTGTTGTGTTGTCCATCATTTTGTACCGCACCAAGTTCGGTTTGCAACTTCGTGCCTGTGGCGAACACCCACAAGCTGCCGACAGTGTTGGTATCAACGTTTACAAAATGAGATACCTTGGCACAACAATTTCTGGTGTGCTTGCAGGTATCGGTGGTTACACCTACGCTCTCACAATCGATGGCGGTAGCGCAACTGGCGCTGTTGCTGGCTTTGGTTTCTTGGCGCTTGCCATCATGATTTTTGGCAACTGGAAACCTCTCAACATCGCAATTGTATCCTTTGTTTTCGGCATCTTGAAGTGCCTTGCAGCAGCATACGCATCCATCGATATCAATGGCGATGGCATCTATCTCCTCAAGGAACTCAGCCAAAACGTAGCATTTTTCTCCAGCGACTTGTACAACCTTTTGCCTTACTTGGTAACACTTGTGGTGTTGGCGTTTACATCCAAAAAATCTCGCGCACCCAAGGCGGAAGGTATCCCCTACGACAAAGGTCAACGTTAGTTGTTGTCAGACTTTACAAACAATATTGTTATTTAGCAAATCAAAGACCACTCGTTGTAGTGGTCTTTTGCGTTATTGGACAAGTTCAACTTGTGCACAGTTGGCGGAAAATTTGCTAAATATGTTGCAAACAACGTCACCCCAACCACCACATAGTGGCGCAACAAACATCTGCAGGTTACTTTCAATTTGTTGATGGCAATCCCGCGTGTTACCTATTGACAAGTTGTCAAACTGCTTGTATAATTGTATCAACAATATTTTCAAGGAGGATTCCACCTATGCCAATCCCAACCCCACACATCTCCGCAAAATTGGGCGATTTCGCTCCAACAGTTTTGATGCCCGGCGATCCACTCCGCGCAAAGTTTATTGCAGAAACATATCTTACTGATGCCAAACTTGTAAATAACGTACGTGGCGTACAAGGTTACACAGGCCTCTACAACGGCAAGCGCATTTCCGTTATGGCAAGCGGTATGGGTATCCCATCCATCGGTATCTACAGCTACGAACTTTTCAACTTCTACGGTGTAGAAAACATCATCCGTATTGGTTCCGCTGGTGCAATCCACCCCGACTTGAAGGTACGAAACCTTGTTTTCGGTCAAGGCGCATGCACAAACTCCAACTACGCTCACCAATTTGGTATGCCCGGCACAATTGCTCCAATTTGCTCATTTGACCTTTTGCAAAAGGCCGTTGCCCAAGCAGAAAAGATGGGCGTAACCTACAAGGTTGGCAACATCTTGGCAAGCGATACCTTCTACGATGATGGTGCAGGCTCCGCAGTTTGGGGCAAGATGGGTGTTTTGGCAGTGGAAATGGAGTCTGCCGCACTCTACCTCAATGCTGCTCGTGCTGGCAAAAAAGCACTTTGCATTTGCACAATTTCCGACCACCTTCTAACAGGCGAAGAACTTTCCTCCGAGGAACGTCAAAACTCCTTCCACGAAATGATGCAACTCGCATTGGAAATTGGCACACAAGACTAATTTTGCACATTTATCAGGGGGCGCAATTTTTGCGTCCTCTTTTTTTGTGCATTTTTAAAGAACTATTGTAGGACAAACATGACGTTATATGATGGTGATAGAATTGATTGCATTCCACACAATCTACAAGTCGGTACTTGCACTGTGTTCAAGAATAACAAAAATATATCTTTTCTATTGAAATAGATATGACATTGTGATATAATAAATCACAATCAGATAGGAAGGAGCATGCCTATGAAAAAAGATTTTTTATTGGTATTGTCAATAGCGCTACTTGTTAGTGTGGTAACCTGTTGTCTCTACGCATTTGTGCACGAACACAACTACGAGTTTGTTGTTATCACTCAAAATGAGCTTTCTTGCACAAATGATGGCTTTTATACAGGTTATTGCTACTGCGGAAATAGTTCAATCACATATACCCCTGCAACTCAACACAAAATAACAGAGTGGAAAACTGTTCAAGAACCCACATGTACAGCGGAAGGGCTCAGAACGGGATCTTGTCTCTGCGGAAAATACAAAGAGACAGAAAACATCCCAGTTGCACATGAGTTCTCAAACGATATTTGTGTCAAGTGTGGCCAAGATGTAATGACAACGCTACTAAAATTTAAGTTGAACTCTAACGGAGATGGCTACATTATTAAAGATGCTTCTAACACAGCAACAGAAATTATTGTTCCAAGCGAGTACAACGGCAAACCAGTTGTAGAAATTGGTGCAACTGCTTTTTTGGGCAAGGAAAATCTCGAAAGCGTATCCCTTCCGGATACTATCACTACAATTGGCAACTCAGCATTTCAAAGTTGCAAAAACCTTAAAAGTATTCAGCTTTCCAACAATTTGACGCACATTGGTGACAATGCGTTTTATGCATGCGCAAAATTGACTAGCATCCAAATTCCATCCAAAGTTACCGAAATTGGCGCGGGCGCATTTTCCGGGTGTTCGAAGCTTGGCGAAGTGACTTTCGGCAATGACTCTCAGTTGCAAAACATCAACTTGCTAACTTTTGCGGACTGCTCTCGACTTACTAGTATCATCCTGCCAAATTCGGTAGTTGGAATTGGCAAATCAGCATTTAAAAATTGCAGCAACTTACGAAGTATTCAGCTTTCCAACAATTTGACACACATTGGCGACAGTGCGTTTTATGCATGCACACAATTGACCAGTATTCAAATTCCATCCAAAGTTACCGAAATTGGTGCAAGCGCGTTTATTAATTGTTTTGCACTGAGCAAAGTTATCATAAATGACGACTCGCAGTTGGAAATTATTCACGAGCAAGCATTTGCTTATTGTGCAATTACTAGCATCCAAATTCCATCCAAAGTTACCGAAATTGGTGTGGGCGCGTTTAGTAACTGTTCAAACCTGGGCGAAGTTATCATAAATGACGACTCGCAGTTGGAGATTATTCGCGAGCAAGCATTTGCTCATTGTGCAATTACTAGCATCAAATTGCCCAAATCACTAAAAGAAATTGAAACCAAGGCTTTTTACGAGACTATTTACCTAAAATCGGTTGAGTTTTCCTCCGAATCGCAACTGACAGCCATCCCTGATGAATGTTTTTACAACTGCTATCGTCTTGGTAACTTTGTTCTCCCCAAGACAATCCAATCCATCGGCAAAAGTGCATTTTTCAATTGCTCAAATTTGACGGATGTTCACATTCCAAGTAGTGTAACAAGTATCGGAATCAGCGCTTTCAAAAATTGTTCCAACCTTCGAGCATTGATCATTCCTGAGGGTGTAACTCACATTGGTGGTGGTATATTTACCGGTTGTGATAACTTGCAAGAGGTGTCCTTGCCGGGCACGTTGGGCTCTATACCTAACGAACTTTTTGCCAACTGCACAAAACTTTCTAGCGTAATCATATCCGCCGGAATCACGGCCATTGGCGACAAAGCCTTTAGCGGTTGCTCATCTATAACAAATATTGACCTTCCCGACGGATTGACTACAATTGGCAGAGATGCCTTCTACCGCTCCAACCTCGAAGCTATATCCATTCCAAGTAGTGTAACATCAATTGGTCCACGTGCATTTGGCAGCACCCAAATCGAATCGATCACAATTCCTGGCGGAGTAACTAACATTCCACTCGATGCTTTTTCCGGTTGTGCAAATTTGAAAACTGTCACGATTGAGAGTGGCGTGGAGAGCATAGGATCTTCGGCCTTTGCATATTGCTCCGCATTGGAAAATATCAGTATTCCACAAACAGTAACATCCCTTGGCTCCAGTGCTTTTTTAGCCTGCGGGGCTTTGCAAAGCATTCTTATCCCTAGTGGGGTAACCCAGTTGCAAGACGATCTATTTAGAGATTGTAGAAATTTGCAAAGTATCACAATCTCCGACGGAATTAAATCCATTGGCTCACGTACATTCTATTTTTGTGAGTCTTTGCAAAGTATAACAATTCCTAACAGCGTTAAATCAATTGGTTCTTCGGCATTTGAATACTGCAAAAAACTACAAAGTGTAGAGTTTGGATCGGAAATCAAGATTACAAAAATTCCAGATAGTTGTTTTGCTCGTTGCACAAGCTTGCAAAGCATTCAGATCCCTAGTACAGTAACGTTAATCGAGGCTAGAGCATTTCTAGAGACTGGCCTAACCGAGATAACCATTCCCGAAGGTGTCACAGAAATGGGAACGAGTGTATTCTCTGGTTGTTCCGAGCTTAAAACAGCAGTAATTTTGGGTAGCATAAAAACACTTCGTCAATCTGCCTTTGCAGACTGCGCCAAACTACAATCGCTAGTGCTTCCTGCAAGTCTGAGAAAAATCGAACAACAAGTAATTGCTAATTGTTATTTGTTAACCCACATCTATTTTGCCGGAACAGAAACTCAATGGAAAACTATCACAATAGACTACTATAAAAACGAACGAATTGTCTATATTCCTATCACATACAACTATGTGGCAGGGCAAGGACAAGAGTAACCACAACATCCCCAAAGGTCGGCACTTTTGTGTCGACCTTTTTTGTGCAAATATTGGTGCATAACGTCCAATTTTCCCGCTGTTTTAACAATTTGCAACAACGTTTGTGGTAACTGTTGGGTTAGCCACGATGCCCCAACAGGTAAGTTCAGTTTTGGGGTATCTGTTTTGTTTAGGCTACAATTGGACTAACAAATTTTCCCCAAAAAATAAGCGTTTCGTTTGTTATTTTTGTTGCACCTTGCAACAGCTTTGTGATACAATTTTAAGTAGAAATGCGCAATATATCCGCGCAAATTGGGGGGGCAAGATGATAGAAATCAAAAACGTCACAAAAATTTATCGTGCCAAAAAACGTGGCCAACACAAGGCACTTGATAACATAAATTTGACCTTGCAAGACAACGGCTTGGTGTTTGTAATCGGCAAATCTGGATCCGGCAAGTCCACTTTGCTCAACTTGATTGGCGGATTGGACTCGGCAACGGCTGGCAGTATCGTTGTTGACGGCAACGACATCACAACCTACTCCGAAGGTCAACTTTCCAGCTATCGTAGCGGTCACATTGGATTCATATTCCAAGATTACCACCTTTTGGACGAGTTGACTGTGGCGGAAAACATTTGTCTATCCTTGGATTTGGTACGCGAGGAGGACAACGGCCGTGTGGCGGAAGCGCTCAAAAAGGTGGGACTAGATGGCTACCAAGACCGCTACCCCAACGAACTATCCGGTGGCGAGCAACAACGTGTTGCCATTGCACGCGCCATTGTCAAAAGGCCCAAACTGATTCTTGCGGACGAGCCCACAGGCAACTTGGACAACGTCACAGCAACGGCAATCATACATTTGCTCAAGGAATTGGCGCAAGATTGCTTGATTTTGATTGTTTCCCACAACACAGTGGATACCTACACCTATGCCGACCGCATCATCAAGCTTTCCGCCGGCAAGGTGGTTTCCGATTTGAGCAGAAACACCAACTTTTCCACAGAAATCGCCTTCCACCAAGACCAACTTGTGTACCCTTGCGACAAGGCCTTGGACGACTCGGACGTTAGCGCCATCAACCAAAAACTTGCAAGTAACCAACTGCAAAAGGTTGTTTTGGCAAAGGACAAGTACGTCGCAACGGAAATATCCACACCAACAAATGCTCGCAAGGTAAAAATTAACAACACAAAACCCACCTTCAAACGCGTGACTAACTTGTGTGGCACGTTTTTGAAGTCGCGCTTGCTCCGCATTGCAATTTCCAGCTTTTTGATTGCCGTGATAATTGTAATCTTGTCCTTTTCGCAAACCATCATTCAATTTGATAGTGGTAAAGTTGTCGAAGCGGAAATGCACAAAGAGCAACAAAATTCGTTGTTTGTACGCAAATTGAACAAGGATACCAACGTCTTTTTGGGTTCGGAACAGTACTACGAAATGTTGGATGAAGATTTGCTCAAGCAACTGCAACAGTCAAATCCAACCACAAAAATCTATCCTGTGTACAACGCTACCGTTGCCGTCAGATCATCAAAATGCGCCTACAACATCAAAAACCCCTCAGCTATGAACAACGCCATACTTATCGAAACGCTTGGCACAATGGCTGTGGACGAACAATTTTTTGTGGACAAACTTGGCAAGTTGGAGTTTGTTGCAAAGTTGGATAACCCCGATCCACGTGGTGTGTACATCACCGACTTTGTGGCCGATCAAATTTTGACAAACGTAGCCAAGTACCGCAAAAAACAACCCAAGGACATCTTGGGCTACTACAGTTACACAACTGCCTTCGACTTGTCCTACATCAATGGTATCATCAAAACTGACTACCTATCCAAGTACGAGGATTTGCTGAAAAAACTTGCATCATCTACCACACAGGAAATAACCCAAATGCGCGAGCAAAAAGAGTACATGGTGTTTTTGAATGACTTGTACGACTACTTGGGATTTTCCTACACCTTCAACGCTAATTTTGCGGAGGACAACAAGGCGCAACCGCTAAACACAACAACATGGGCACACAACGTTGTGTTTACTGTTGGCAACGTAAAAATCCCTGCAAATGTTACTTCTGGCCGATACGTTATGCACACTGATAGCCCTCGACTATCCAAGCCTCAAGGATTGGTGGAAAACGAAGTGTCCATGAACTACCAACGCTTTAACGAAATTTTTGGCACAAACTACTCAATCAGCACCCTCAAGGACTTTGTTCCACAGGAAATAACAATCTCTCAACACAACTTCTACGACTACGAGTTGAGTCAACCTTTGACAACAACCACTATCAAAATCAAAAGCTTGCACACAAATGGTGCAATGTTTATCGCAAGTGACGAAATCTATCGTATGTTTGCGCAAAATACCTACTTTTTGCAAGGTATTCACTTCGACAACATCGATGATATCCCCGGCGTAATCAATCAATGCCACGACCTTGGCTTTACCTTCGAACACTACCTTATTGAGGGCATCCAAACCATGTCCCGCGCGGTAGAGGTGTTTGTGGATATCTTCGAGCTTGTTGGTGGTGTGTTGTGCATTGGCGTGGTGTTCCTGTTGGTAAACACGTCATCCAAGATGATAAGCGACAAGTACCACGATATCGGCATTTTGAAGGCGCTTGGTTGCAAAAATGGCACAATAGGCGTAATCTTTGGTTTGCAGTTGTTGCTGATTGCCATTTGCACAGCGATTTTGTCCATTTTGGGCTACGGCACGTTTATTGGTGTAGCCAACGACATTTTGGTAAACTCATTGCAAATGTTGGCACCAGGACGCGTGGTGCTGGACTTGGACTTTTTGAAATTTATCCCAACAATTGCCATCATGGATGCAATTTTGGTGTTTGTTTTGGGAGCAATTTCCTTTGTGTTCCCAATGCTCAAAATCCACAAAATCAACCCTGTACAAATCATCAAAACTCGCGAGGAGTAGTTTTTCCACAAAAGTACAAAATTGCCCACAAAGTTACAACTTTACCAAGCAAAGTATTCTTTGCCCAAGATTGTGCAAACTTTCCCATCAAAGTACACTTTTGTACAACATTGTACAAACAGTTCCAACAAAACCAAACAAGTTACCAAACTACACAAGATTGTACAATTTTACCCAAGATTGTACCAACAAATCCAAATTTATCCAATTTGGAACAAGACAACCCAAGTTTGTCTAGTTTTGTAGAACTTTGCCCAATTTTGTACAAAATTATCCAAGATTGCCCAAGATTATACAAATTTATCCAAGATTGTACAAATAAGCCCAAATTTATCCAAATTTGTACAACCCAATTTGGGACAAAATTTCCCAACTTTGCACAAAAATCAACCACGTATCCGCAATTTTTACCCAAAAGTACGCATTTTTCCACAAAGGTACAAATTTACCCAAATTTGTACACGTCTATACCAAAGTATACAACCATTCCCACAAAAGTACACATTTGTACCAAATTGTACAAATTTTACTAACAAAGTACACAATTATACCAAAATGTATAAATTGTACCACCAAAGTACCCAATTGTACTCCAATCTACAAACTTACCCACAAAAGGACAAATTTGTACAACAAAGTGCATCTTTTCCCCAAAATCAACACATTTTTACACAGTTTGTCATTTGGGTATTTACTTTGACTTTGGTTTGTGGTAAGATGTTATAAAAAACCCCACAAGGAGCAAAATTGTATGGCATATTTAAAAAACTTTTCCGGTCAAAACTTACTAAGAATTGAAGGCGGTCGCATCAAAGACTACAGCTCCGGTATGACCAAGTACATCTTGAGCGGCAATCGTTTGACAGATTTTAGCGGCAGAACGCTTTGCACATTCGATGGCGAGCGCATCAGAGATTTTTCCGGTCGCACATTGCTTACAGTCTCTTCCGACACGGTTCGCAACTTTAGCGGTCAAACCATTGCTCGTTTCGACACAAACTCCATCAAAAACTTTAGCGGACAAACACAATACCGCCTGGATGGATTTTTGTCTCGCTCGGAAATGATGGCCTTGATCGCCATTATCTACGCAATTTAGCAAAATGCAAGGAGGGCTACAACCATGACACAACACGAACGAAAGGAAATCGACCAACTCCCAGAGAAATATCGTCCAATGACAGCGTGGGCCTACTGGGGATTGACCATCTTGTACTCCATACCTATTTTGGGAACAATTTGTTTGATCATTCACGCATTGAGTGGTAGCAACGTCAACCGCCGTTCCTTTGCGCGCAGTTACTTTTGCTCGGCCTTGCTCGTTGTGATACTGATCTTTGCTTTTGGCGGATTGGGTAGCATTTCCAACGCCATCAACGAGCTACTTAACTCCATATCTAAAATGTAAAACAAAAGGACATGTCTAGTTTAGGCATGTCCTTTTTGTTGTTTGTATCTAGTTTGGTGGTGCAACCAACAAGGTTGCATTGTTTTGTGGGCACTTGGTGCTACTGTTTCTTTTTTAGGTCGTCCACAAGGTTTTGCAACACTTTGGTAACCTCGTTGTCGTAGATGTGCCTGCGGATGCGCTTTTGTAGCAAGGCGCGCTCCTTGTCGGAAAGGGCAGGGTTGTCGCATCTTTCCATAAGCACGCGGAACTTTTCCTTGTCGGACATGTTTCCGTTTAG
Source organism: Candidatus Fimimonas sp. (assembly GCA_045644945.1). Classification (GTDB taxonomy): domain Bacteria; phylum Bacillota; class Clostridia; order Christensenellales; family CAG-314; genus Fimimonas. The sequence continues at coordinate 19,760 of JAZRHU010000023.1, forward strand.
CACGTCCTTGTGGCGTTCCACAAACACAAGGTACTGCCCAACTTCGCGATCGACAATCAGCTTTTTGAGGCGGTCAAACTCCTCTTGGGTGAGCTGGCTTGTGTCGTACTTGGCCAAAATTTTGTTGGCGTGTTGCTCCGACGTCATCAGCACGTCGCAAAGTATGTCGTAGTGCGTTTGGTCGTAGTCGGTAAAAATTTTTTCTAACAGTTGATGGAAATTCATATTTTTGTAGATTTGTTTAGTACAATTCCCCCTTGCAAAAGTAAGGGGGAATTTGTTGTTTGACAAAGGGGTTGCAAATTGCCTACTCTGTTCTAAGTGCCACAACAGGGTCTTTTTTGCTTGCACTTTGTGATGGAATGATACCCGCAATCAATGTAAGGAACATGCTGATTGCAATCAAAATCACAGCAAACTCGATTGGCAAAACGGCCTTCAAGCTTGCAAGACCTGTCAATGCAAACAAGATTGCATTCAAAGGTATGCAGAACAGGTATGTGAACAACACGCCGATTAGGCCGGACGCAAAGCCAATGATAACCGTTTCCACGTTGAACATTCCCGCAACGTCGCGCTTGGATGCACCCACCGCACGCAAAATACCAATTTCCTTGGTGCGTTCTTGTACGGAAATGAGTGTAATTACGCCAATCATGATGGAGGAAACAATCAAGGAGATGGAAACGAATGCAATCAAAACGTAGGTGATTGCTTGGATGATGGTTGTGATACCACTCATCAACAAACCAACGTAGTCGGTGTACTTGATTTGTTCTTCTTCCGGCTTGCCTTGGTTAAACTCTTTGATATCTTGTTCGATCAACTTTTTGTTTTCAAAGCTGGATGCGTACAAGTTGATGGTTGATGGGCTTGCAATATCCAAGCAACCAAGTTTAAGTAGGTTGTCGTCGTAGGTGGTTTCGGCAAATTCGATAACGATATCAAACCAAGCCGCCTTTGTTGCAACGTCTGCTTGGGCAAGTTCGTTGTCAAGCTCAACTGCGTAGGCTGGAGATGGTTTCAAGTACTTGAAGCGGTTTGTCATTTCCGCCTTGACTGGCGCGTAGGAGCCAAGCATGGAGATGATTTGCGCATCGCTTGCGCTATCGATGTAGCTTGCCATTGCTGGGCTTACCATACCCATACCGCGTTTGAGCTCGTCGCGGAGAGATTTCATGCCTTCCGCTGTGGAAGCTTGGTCAAGCAAAGCTTGCTTTGTTTCGGCAATTTGTTCGTCGGTTGGTTTGGTCTTGATGGAAACGTACAAGTTGTGCTTTGTTGCATCATCTTGTTTGTTGATGTAGTCGGTAACTGTGTCTGCCTTTTCTTGGTCGGAAATGGTGTTATCCTTGAAGTATCTACCGGTAAACACGTCAATGTCGGGGTTTTGCTTTTGCTCGTCGGCAATTGCGGAGTGTTGTGACTCGGCAATCACGTGTTCAACAAGTTTGTAGGTGTAGCAAAGTGTACCGCCAAGCATGTGGTTGGATGCATCGGGATTTGGTCTGATGATACCGGTAATCTTCAACGTGATGCCCTTGTCGGGATCGTCGTAAAGTCCTTCCAAACCGCTTTCCAACTCGCGAAGGTCAAACCAACTGTTGCCTTGCTTTTGGTAGCACTCGTGAGCAAAAATGGTGCGGTAGGTCAAGTTCATAACTTCGTCAAAAGTCCACTTTTTGGATTCCGTTTGTGGTGGAACAGTACCGGAGTTTACCGCCTTGATGATGGCATCGATTTCCTCGGTGGATTTTAGGCCAAGTGCGTACAAGGTCATGTCGTCAATTTCGTTGTTTTTGTCCACAACCAAAATGATTTCGTCCTTGGCAGTAGGCCAACGTCCGTGGATAAGATCGTATTGGTCTTTCAAGATGTCGTTAACAACGCCACCATCCTTGTTTGGCAAAAGTTCTTCCCAAATGGTCATGCCAAAAACAGAGTTCATCATTGTTTCCGCCATACCACCTGTGCCAATGCCCACGTTGGATACGTCCACGTTGTAAATTTCGCCAAGCAATGTCATCATCAATTCGTCTGTGTCCGCCTTGATAACGTCCCCTTGGGTATCTTTGGTGTAGATTTGCAAGTCGAGGTCGTAGCCGTAGTGCACACCGCTGATTGCTTGGTAAAGTTGACTTTGGGTGTTTTTGAGTTGCGCATCCAAATGTGTTTTGTAGGATTTGAGGTCGTTTTGAGTTTGAGTTTTTTCGCTCAATGCCTTTGTAAGGTTGTAGAAGGCAAGTTTTTCGTAGATGTTGTCGTCCACTTCGTGGTTGCCACCCGACTCGGCACCTGCAGCAAACACTTGGAACATTGCCGACATATCCCCGCTTTGCTTTTGCAAGGTAAGTGGGTAGGATGCAAGGGTTTCCTCCTGAACGGAGTTGATGTAGCCGGACATACCGGTGGAAACTGCGTATATCAGCGCAATACCAATGATACCAATGCTACCTGCAAAGCTTGTCAAAATGGTGCGACCCTTTTTGGAGAACAAGTTCTTTAGCGACAACATAAACGATGTCCAAAAAGATAGTGTTGGCTTCTTTTCCTTGCGCTTTTTCTTGTTGAGTTGCTTTTGTTCTTGTGCAAGTGCAGCGTTTTCTTGAGCGCGTTGTTCTGTTACTTCCTCTTGGGTAAGTGGATTGCTATCGGAAAGCACCAAACCATCCAACATGCGCACGATACGTGTTGCGTATTGTTCGGCAAGCTCGGGGTTGTGTGTTACCATAACAACCAAGCGCTTTTTGGAGATTTCCTTCAAAATGTCCATTACTTGTACGCTTGTTTCGGTATCCAATGCGCCCGTTGGCTCGTCCGCCAAAATGATGTCGGGGTTGTTAACAATTGCACGCGCAATTGCGACACGTTGCATTTGTCCTCCACTCATTTCGCTTGGACGTTTGTGGTACATGTTTTTGAGTCCCACTTGATCCAATGCTTCCATTGCACGACGACGACGCTCTGCCTTTTTCACGCCGGAAAGAGCCAAAGCAATTTCGACGTTTTGCAAAACTGTTTGGTGGGGGATCAGGTTGTAACTTTGGAACACAAAGCCGATGGTGTAGTTGCGGTAGGTATCCCAATCGCGATCTTTGAAGTCCTTTGTGGACTTGCCATTGATGATAAGGTCGCCCGTGGTGTACTTGTCAAGTCCGCCAATGATGTTGAGTAGAGTTGTCTTACCACAGCCCGATTGGCCAAGTATTGCAACAAACTCGCTCTTGCGGAAGTCAAGTGACACACCGCGTAGTGCATCTACCGAAAACTCGCCAGCTTCGTATCTTTTTGTGATGTTGCTAAGTTGTAGCATTTGTTTCTCCTTTGGACTACCTTGTTGTCGTGGTAAAGTGGCTGATGAAGTTGCTCATCAACCACAAAATGACAGGTTGCAGTCCATCTAATTGTGCGCCCAAAACAATGCGCGCGTATTTTTCCGTATAAATATATTATATATTGCTTAAATTGTACTTAATTTTTTACATTTTGGCAACATTTTGTAGTCATTTTGTTATTTATTGCCCTGTCTTGGCGGAATTTTTTTATTCACCTTGCCATCTGTCAAAAATCTTACCGCAGTTTGGATAAACTCGCTATCGCGGTTGGATAGCATCAGCAAGTGACCAACATCCTTGTAGATGATTGTTTGCATGTTGACAAAGTGCATGTTGACAAAGTCCAACGAAGTTTGTGGCACGAGTTCGTCCAGTTCGCCCCAAACAACAAGTATGGGTGTGTCTATGGGCGAGTGCGCTTCCACCTCGATATCTACCGCCTTCACAACGTTGGCAAAGGTGTTAAATGTGTACATGTTCAAATGCGGAAAGAACCTTTTTAAGGCCATGTTGCTTGTTGCCAAGGTATTTTCCACGTAGGGGGTCAAAGCTTTTTGCGTGTTGGAAATGCGATCCTTGATGGATCCAACAGTTTTGGTGTACACCGAGCCAACAAATCTTAGGTAAAATTTGAGCGTTGCAAGCGGACTGGACAAGTTTAGATACTTGTTTGCTGGTGCAACAAGCACAGCCTTGCGCACCTTGCGTTGAGTGCAAAGGTAGGTTGCTAGTGCGCCACCCATGGAAAACCCCACAACGTCAATTTCGTCGTAGTGCTTGGCAAGGTCGTCATAGCAATGCAACACCGTCTTTAAGGTGTTTTCCACAGTAAACTTTCTAAAGTCCAATTTGCCGTTGTGACCGGGAATTTTGCATGCAACAACTTTGTCGTACATACCCAAATGTTCGTACAACCTGCCAAAGTCGTTGATGTCCGTCAAAAATCCGTGTATCGTCATCAAAGCTCTGCTCATTTTACCATTTGATCTCCTTGTGTTGAAGTTCCAAAAATTCGTTCGCCTTGGAAAAGTGTCCGCAACCCATAAAACCGCGATATGCCGAAAGTGGGCTTGGATGTGGTGCAGTAAGCACCAAGTGTTGTCTGTTTGTGATCAGTCGTTGCTTTGCAATGGCGTTTGCGCCCCAAAGCATAAACACCATTCCGCGTTCGCGCTCGTTTAGGTAGCGTATTACCGCATCGGTAAACTGCTCCCAACCTTTGTCCTTGTGGGAGTTAGGCTTGCCCTTTTCCACCGTCAAAGCGGTGTTGAGCAACAACACCCCTTGGCGTGCCCAAGGCGTAAGGTCGCCACCGACAATTTTTGGTTTGTAGCCAAGGTCATCTTGTATTTCCTTTAGGATGTTTTGCAAACTCATTGGTGGCAACAATCCCTTTGGCACGGAAAAACTAAGACCCATTGCTTGACCTTCGTTGTAGTAGGGGTCTTGGCCCAGTATTACCACGTTAACGTCGCCGTAGGCCGTTTGGTCAAAGGCGTTTAGCATCAGGTGCTTTGGTGGGTAGATGGTCTTTGTTGCGTACTCTTGCACCAAAAATTTGCGCAGTTCAACAAAGTAGGGCTTGGCAAATTCCCTGTGGAACAATTCCTCCCAGCCGTTGTAGTCGCGTGATTGTTGAATTTTTTCTCCTGCGTGTGTCATGGTTGTTTCCTTCTTTGTTGATTTGTTATGTGGTAGTGTTGCAATACGCACTCTTTTGTGTAGAGTTTGCTACTTTTGTTATGTCAAAACTACAAAAGGTCTCAAAATCGGTCAAAACGGGGGTTGTAATACCTTAAAGTCTCAAATCAACTCATATCATACGTTGTAAAACCAAACGATTCTATTTGCTTTTGTAAATCTTGAAAACGTTGAAGGGTATTTCTCTTCGAGAAAAACTCCTTAATTTTGCTCTCTTGCAAGAAGAATATATGAGTGGTTTTAGGTGCTGTGTAAAAGCCAAACGACGGGTTCGTTCCTGTTATGTCTCGTTCCGCCACACAAGTTCCCTTACCACCATGAACTTGTTGAAAGTTGTAGGCACATTCCCTGAAATTAATGAATTTCATATTCTTTAGCGATATGCCGTTTGGAGAAATGCTTGCAATCTCATTTTCGGTATAAGCATCGTAATCATTAAAGACAACTGTTGGTGTTTTGGGAATGCAATCACCTAAATCGTTGGCTTTGTCTGTGAGACTATACCATTCATTGCAAAAGGCAGAAAAACCATCTTGGGCAAATCGGTCTTCAAATTGTCTTGGCGGGTTTTGATGATAAAAATCTTCTATCTGCTTTGCATAAGAGAGTACGGACGCTTTATAATCTTCAAAAGTTACCGTATATGTAGAGCCGTCCTGTGTGCGAATGATAATATTTTTATCTTCATGAAT
>JAZRHU010000024.1:0-1320 GCA_045644945.1 Candidatus Fimimonas sp.
ACAACTGGCATGGACAAAGAACGCAACACACGTTGGTTCTACATAACCGAAGGCAACGAAACACGCATGTGCAAAGACCAACTGCACAATCGCAAATCTTGCCTACCACAACATCTATTTAACAATAACAAATAAAGGAGACTAGAAAACTATGGCTATTAACTTTACATACGATGCAACTCAATACGAGGAAAAGGACTATTCTATCATTCCAGAAGGCGACTACCGTGTGCGAATCACAGGCGTTCAAGAGAAAACTTTCAAGTCGGGCAACGAGGGGTTTGAGGTGACTCTTGAAGTAAACGGCAGTAAAAGTCGCCTGTGGTACTACCTTGTTATTGACGTAAATAACCCACAACAAACAAACCAACGACTTGGTGCTTTCTTTGACTCTTTCGGTATCACAAACCACAACTTGGCTAGCTACAAAACATGGGTGGGCAAGATGGGTGCAGTACGTGTAAAGCACGAAGAGTGGAAGGACAGCGTGTCTGCCAAGGTTGCTTATTGCGTTTCTAAACAAAAACAAGAAAAACTGCCAGCTTGGGTAAACGATGCTCAAGGGGTGCCAACATATCTTCAAGAGATTGTAGTTTCTGAAGAAGACATGCCATTTTAAGTGAGGTGAACATGAAAAGCGTTAAAGCGGAACTATCTGAAAAACTAAAGTGCGTTGAACTGCACACCTTTAGCGACTGGCATATCGGAGACGAGCTCTGCGATATGCAGTCCATAAAGGACGAAGTGGATCGTGTAAAGGAAACACCAAATGCCTACTGCATTTTGAACGGTGACCTTTGCAACACGGCAACACGCACGTCGGTTAGTGACATCTATTCCGAAAAGATGTCCATCATGGAGCAAATACAAACGTGCATTGACCTCTTGGAACCTATCAAGGACAAGATTTTGTTTATCACAAACGGCAATCACGAAAACAGAGCATACAAAAGCGACGGCATTGACATCATGAAAATCATTGCCAAACAACTGGACTTGCAAGACAAGTACTGTCGTGAAGGTGGTGTGTTGTTCTTGCGTTTTGGCAAAATGGATACACGAAACCACTGCCGAAAGCAATCCTATGCAATCTATATCACGCATGGTAACGGTGGTGGTAAAAGGGTTGGTGGCAAGGTCAATCGCTTGGAAGACCTTGCTGGCATTGTGGATGCAGATATCTACATCCACGGCCACACCCACTTGCCACTAATTTTCAAGCAAGGTTTTTATCGTCTGAGCTGGCAAAACAGCACCGTAGCTTTTTCAGACAAACTGTTTGTCAACAGCTCGGCACAACTTGACTACGGTGGCTATGGA
>JAZRHU010000025.1:0-4310 GCA_045644945.1 Candidatus Fimimonas sp.
CGTCGAGCATGTTATTTGTCTGATAAGAAAGTAACCACAGCCCCCGCCTTACAAACTCTCATTGGTAGCGATAGGGATTTCTTTAGAAATATAGATATATAATATATATGTTAACAAATCAATTTAATATGGTGATTCAACTTGTGTTAGTATTGCCATTGAAATTGTGGCTCAAATCATATTGATAAATAAAAAAGGAACAGATAATTTCTGTTCCTTTTGTTTTGCAAATTTATGCAGTTTATTGTTGATGTTTGCAACGCAAAAATTACTTTCTATCGTCGCGTGTGCAGGTTGCGTTGTGTGGGCAATGGTCGCACTCGCAGTTGCATCCGCGGTTTTTGATCATGTGTCTGATTGCAAAGTAAAGTGCAAACACAATTGCAATGATACTTACGGAAACCACAAACTCGGTTGTGTAGTCGCGCGCAAGGCTACCAAGTTGGTAGATGGCAAGGCTAACAACGTAGGCAGCAAGCAGTTGGAATACAACGGACTTTAGGCCGTTTTTCCAGTTACCTTGTTCGGTAAAGCTTGCGGAGATTGCCGCAACGCAAGGAACTGTAAGTAGATTGTAAACAACAAAGCTGTATGCACCCAAGCCGGAGATGGTGCCTTCCAAACCGTTTGGAAGCAAAATTTCCAAAGTGGAAACAACAACTTCCTTGGCGGCAATACCTGTCAATGTTGCAACGGAGTATTGCCAGCCGTAGCCACCGTCATTAAATCCAAGTGGTGCAAACAATGGTGCAATCAATTTGCCAAGGCCTGCCAAAATGCTGTCGTTGGCATCTGTGACGAACTCAAAACGGAAGTTGAAACTTTGTACCAACCAAAGTATTACCGAAGCGGTAAAGATGATTGTGCCCGCCTTGATCAAGAAGGACTTTCCGCGTTCCCACATTTGTTTGAGAACGTTTGTAGGAGCAGGTGCGCGGTAGGTGGGCAGTTCCATGATGAACGTATCGCTGGCATTTGTCTTCTTGCGGTTGAACACCTTCATGATGAGTCCACCAAGGATAACCGCCAAGATACTCAAAAAGTAAAAGCTGATGGCAAACAATGCGTTGCCGTCCAAGATGTAGGTTGTAAAGGAAGATATGATTGCCAACTTTGCCGAGCAGGGCATAAATGGCGTCAATGTGATTGTTGCGTTGCGCTCGTTGATGTTTTTGATGGTTCGTGTTGCCATGATGGCAGGAACGGAACATCCACAGCCCAAAATCATACTTACAAAGCTACGTCCGCCAAGACCAATCTTGTTTAGCATTTTGTCTGTGATAAATGCAATACGTGACATGTATCCGCTAGCTTCCAATATAGCGATAAAGCCGAAAAGCAACATGATTTGTGGTACAAAGCCTACAACGCCCATCACGCCGGCAATTATGCCGTCTACAATCAAGGAGCGAAGCCACTCGACGTTGGCGTTTTCGAACCAGCCGTTTACAACCTCTTGCATCCAAGGTGTCAAGCTGTCGTTGATGGTGTCCGTCAAGAAACCGCCAAGTGTTCCAATGGACACAACGAACACCAAACTCATGATGAGTGCAAAGATGGGGAAAGCCAACCACTTGTTCAAAACGATTTTGTCAATCTTTTCGGTGATTTGTTGAGCCTTTTCTGCACGGACGCCTTTTGTGTCGATGGTTTGAGCTTTTTTTACAATTGCGGAAATCTTTTGGTAACGTTGTTCTGCCACTTGTGCGGAAACAATGTCGCCCAGTTGTTCCTTTAGTGTTTGGTGAGTGGTGCTAACAAGTTGCTTTTGACTTTCGTCAAGGTTTAGCATCTTGATGATGGTTTTGTCCTTTTCGGCAAGCTTCAAGCTTGTCCAACGGCCGTTGTCTGCGTGGTCTGTTAGTGGTTGCAATGCCTTTATGGCGTTTTCTACCGTGTCGCTGTAAACAAAGTGATTTTTGCTTTGGTAGTTGCCTGCAATGCAGTAGGCCATCAACTCGTCGATGCCTTGGTTCTTTGCTGCGGAAATTGCAAAAAATGCGCAACCAAAGTACTCTTCCAACATATCCTTATTTATATGTATGCCTTTTGCCTTGGCTTCGTCTTGCATGTTCAATGCAACAACCACAGGCACGTCCAGTTCCATCAGTTGACTTGTCAAAAACAAGTTGCGCTCCAAGTTGGTGGAGTCCACAATGTTAATGATCAAGTCGGGCTTTCCCTCCATCAAGTAGTTGTGGGCAACTTGCTCGTCGATGGTAAATGGGGAAAGGGAGTAGATACCTGGTGTATCCACGATGGCAACGGTGTTATCCTTTTTGTATGTGCCCAGTTTTTGTTCTACTGTAACACCTGGCCAGTTGCCTACCTTTTGGTTGCTACCGGTAAGGGCATTGAACAAAGTTGTTTTACCGCTGTTTGGATTACCGCAAAGTGCGATTGTTAGTTTTGTTGTAGTAGCGGTGGTAGTGGTGGTTTTGCAACAATTACTCATCTTGCACCTCCACTACGGAAAAGTGTTCCGCTTCCGTCGCGCGTATGCACAATGCGTAACCGCGCACGCTAATTTCGATAGGATCGCCAAGTGGCGCCTTTTTGATGATGGTAACAATGGTGTCCTTTACCAATCCCATCTCCGCAAGGCGGGTTTTGATGTCCGGCAAAAGTTGACAATTAACAATGCGATATTGCTTGCCAATTTCCGCTTTGTGTAGTGGCAAAATTTGTTGAAAAATTTTGTCATTTTTTTGTGTTAAATTGTTTGACATTTATTTCTCCTTGTAGTATTATAAACAAGCTTGCGCTTACCGACGAGCTTTTTGATAAGCAAATCGGCCCAGCTTGCTTAAAAACATACTATGATGCTTTAGCTGAAAGTATTATATCACAATGTGAAATACATTTCAACTTTTTGAAGGCACAAATGTGAAAACATTTTCATATTTGCAGGAAATTTGAGTAGTAAAAGCACTACAAAAAATTTCTAAAAAAAGTTAAAAAAACTTTTAAAAAAGTGCTAAAAAACAGTTGACAGTACAATAGCGTTGTGGTAGAATAAGTAAGCTGTCAACAAGCGACAGCGCCACTGATGTGGCAGAAAGGAACATTGACAACTGCATAAAACAATATAAAGTTTAGAGTAAAATATTAATCGAGTGTTAATATGCAAAATCAAACAAAACGATTTTTGCTGCAATGACGCAGAGTTAATAAGAGAAAAATTTATTCAAGGATCTAAAATGTTGCATGCGAAAGCATGCGTATCGTAATTATACGATCAAGCTACGAAGAGCGTATGGAGGATGCCTTGGCACTAAGCGCCGAAGAAGGACGTGACAAGCTGCGATAAGCTACGGGGAACTGCAAATAAGTGTTGATCCGTAGATTTCCGAATGAGGAAACTCACTGCATTGGAGATGCAGTATCTTTACACGAATACATAGTGTATTGAAGGGAACCCGGTGAACTGAAACATCTCATTAACCGGAGGAAAAGAAAGTAAATTAACGATTCCGAGAGTAGTGGCGAGCGAAATTGGAAGAGCCCAAACTTTTAGTAGTGATATTAAAAGGGTTACGGACCCACATAATCATTAAATGTTGGTAGTCGAAGCAGATCTGGAAAGGTCGGCCAAAGAAAGTGATAGCCTTGTAGGCGGCATCGACATTTAAGTGGTGGGTATCCAGAGTACCACAGGACACGTGGAATCCGGTGGGAATATGCGAGGACCATCTCGTAAGGCTAAATACGACTTAGTGACCGATAGAGTATAGTACCGTGAGGGAAAGGTGAAAAGAACCCCGGGAGGGGAGTGAAAGAGAACCTGAAACCATATGCTTACAAGCAGAGAGAGCACGACTTAACGTGTGATCTCGTACTTTTTGTAGAACGGACCGGCGAGTTACGATGTGTTGCAAGGTAAAGACATTAAGTGTCGAAGCCGAAGCGAAAGCGAGTCTGATAAGGGCGATTTAGTAGCACGTCGTAGACCCGAAACCGAGTGACCTATCCATGAGCAGGTTGAAGCAGTGGTAAAACACTGTGGAGGACCGAACCCACGCCTGTTGAAATAGTCGGGGATGACTTGTGGATAGCGGAGAAATTCTAATCGAACTCGGATATAGCTGGTTCTCCTCGAAATAGCTTTAGGGCTAGCCTGTGATTAGAGTACTGAAGGTAGAGCACTGTTTAGGCTAGGGGGCTTCACGGCTTACCGAACCTTCACAAACTGTCGAATGTCAGATACTTGATGTCATGGAGTCAGACTATGTGAGATAAGTTTCATAGTCAAAAGGGAAACAGCCCAGATCCACAACTAAGGTCCCCAAGTTCAGGTTAAGTGGGAAAGG
>JAZRHU010000026.1:0-4118 GCA_045644945.1 Candidatus Fimimonas sp.
TTTGATTTTGTTGAAGTGCGTCCCATCCTAGCGAATTTTGCCATCGGGGACATCGTAGAAGCGGTTGATAAGGTTTGTGATGGTTGTTTTGCCGGCACCAGTTGAGCCAACAAAAGCAATCTTTTGACCGGGCTTTGCGTACAACGTTACGTTGTGCAAAACGGTCTTTTCCTCGTCGTAGCCAAAGGTAACGTCCTCGAAACGAACATCGCCTTTGAGCTCGGTGTAGGTGATTGTGCCATCGCTATGAGGATGTTTCCATGCCCAGTGACCTGTGCGAGTTTCGCTTTCGGTAATGGTACCATCTTCGGCAATGGTAGCGTAAACAAGTGTTACGTAGCCATCGTCCACTTCGGCAGGGGTATCCAAAAGCGCAAACACTCTTTCGCCACCGGCAACTGCCATAAACAACATGTTGATTTGTTGAGAAATTTGTTGAATGGGCATTGTGATGTTGCGAATGTACATCAAGAATGTTGCAACAATACCAACGTAGGCAAGTGGACTATCGGAGTTGATAGCGATGATTGCACCCAAAACGGCAAGTCCTGCATAGAAGAAGTGGGACATGTTGTTCATGATGGGGCCCATGATGTTTGCATAAGCATTGGCACGACCGGCAACCTTTTGCCACTCGGAGTTGATTTCGTCAAACTCTGCAATTGCCTTTTGTTCGTGGTTGAACACTTTTACAACCTTTTGGCCTTCCACAAGCTCTTCGATGAAGCCGTTGAGTTTGCCCACCGCTGCTTGTTGCTTGACAAAGTTTGTTTTGGATTTGCCACCAATAAACTTGACGATGAGAGCCATCAAAACAAGCATTACAACCATTACAAGAGTCAGTTTCCAAGATAAAACTATCATTGCGGCAAACACACCGATGATTGTCAACGCACTACTAAATACTTGTGGTATGCAACGAGCAACAAAGTCGTTAAGCAAATCCAAGTCGTTGGTGTAACGTGACATCAATTCGCCGTGGGTGTTTGTGTCGAACACCTTGATGGGCAACTTTTGCATGTGCGCAAACAATTCGTTACGCATGCGCTTGATTGTGGATGTGGAAACGGTAATCAAAATGCGGTTTAGGAGGTAGTTAACCAACAAACTTGTTAGGTAAACACATCCAACGGCAATAACAAGTGTTACAAGATACTTGATTTTGTCTTCCACCACGCCAGAAAGAGCAAGTTTGTCTAGCTCGGCAATGCCTGTAAGTTTGATATCTGCACCGGCAGTTGCGGAAAGACCATTGAGTAGCGGTGTTAGTGTTGCTGTTGCCATAATGTTGCAACCAACTTGCAACAATATGCAACAAAATGCAACTATCATTTTGCCAAGGTGAGGCTTGAGGTATGTCAAAATGCGTCCAACGGTACCCTTTAGGTCCTTGGGTTTTTGTGTAGCAAAACGTCTCATTGGGGGCATTAGTTGTCACCTCCTTCCACAGTACCTTTTTGTTGAGAGTGGTACACTTCTTGGTAGATGGAACAACTTTGAAGAAGCTGTTCGTGTGTGCCAACGGCATTGATTTTGCCGTCATCCAAAACGATAATTTTGTCGCACTCGGAAATGGAAGAAATTCTTTGTGCAATGATGATGGTTGTCATACCTGTAAGTTGCTTTAGACCTGCGCGGATTTTTGCATCAGTTGCTGTGTCAACCGCACTTGTAGAGTCGTCCAAAATCATGATTTTGGGCTTTTTGAGAATTGCACGAGCAATACAAAGACGTTGCTTTTGACCACCGGAAACGTTTACACCGCCTTGACCAAGGTCGGTAAGGTAGCCATCGGGGAAGCTGTTGATAAATTCGTCCGCACAAGCGTACTTGCAAGCAAGGGCAATCTCTTCGTCTGTTGCGTTTTCGTTACCCCAAAGAAGGTTGTCGCGAATGGTACCACTAAACAAAACGTTCTTTTGCAATACCATGGATACACCTTCGCGAAGGTTGTAGAGTGTGTAGTCCTTTACGTTTCGGCCGTCAACAAGCACTTCGCCTTGCATAACGTCGTAGAAACGAGGAATAAGATGTACCAAACTGGATTTGCCGTCACCAGTGCCACCAATGATACCCACAGTTTCGCCTGCGTTGATGGTAAGATTGATGTTTTCCAAAGTTGGGTTATCCTTGTCGTCGGTGTAGGAAAAGCTTACGTTGTTGAACACGATTGAACCACTTTCCACCTTGGCATCGCTTGGGCCATCGGTGATTGTGGGCTCTGTTTCCAACACTTCGAAGATACGGTCGATAGAGGCTCTACTCATTACAAGTTGAACAGCGATAAAGCAAATCATCATTACGCTTGTCAAAATTTGAGTGGAGTAGCTCATCATTGCGGAAAGTGTACCAGATGCCATTGTGCCATGGGCAATTTCCGTACCGCCAATCAAAATCAAGGCAATCATTGTGCCGTACATAACTGTGCTTGTTAGGGGGTTCATCAAAATCATGATGCTTTCCGCTTTGAATTGGTGTTGACGTACGTCTTCGGTGGCTTGTTCGTACTTTTGTTCTTCGAAGTCGTCACGAACAAATGCCTTTACAACGCGAATTGCAGTGAGGTTTTCTTGTACGGTGGCGTTCATCTTGTCGTACTTTTTGAACATGGTCTTGAAGTATGGATGAACCTTGGTTGCCAAAATACCCATTACCAATCCCAAAAGTGGAACTGCAACCAAAAATACCCAGGCCATGTTAGGTTGGTTGATAAATGCCATGATTGTAGAGAAGATGAGCATTGATGGCGCACGGAAAACTGTGCGAATAAGCATCATAAATGATTGTTGCGCGTGGTTGACGTCGGTTGTACAACGGGTTACCAAACTTGCTGTGGAGAGCTTGTCCACATTGGCAAAGGAAAACTCTTGCACTTTGGCAAACAAACTTGCACGGGTGTTTTTGGAAAATCCCGCACCTGCTATTGCGCAGTAGTAGCCGGCAAGGCCACCAAAGGTAAGGCTGATTGCAGATGAAATTACCATCAGTACACCATAGGTAATGACAACGTCAATCAACACATCGCTTGTTACGATGGCATCCTTGTAGATTGTTTGAATTTCGAACGCGCTCCACTCCAAGTAGGTGATGTTTGAAACAAGACCTTTGTTGGTAGAAAAGGACTGAAGTGAGTTCAAAATGTTGGACATAAACATGGGCAAGACAACTTCCAAGGCTGTTTCCAAAAGTACCAACACAATGGTTAGTATTGCAAACTTTTCGTAGCCCTTTGCCCCTTTTAGTAGTTTTTTGATCATTTTTTACTTCCTTGTTTTAGCGGAAATCCGCAGTTGAAAAATTGGTTATATTGTTATTTAAGTTTGATGGAAAATTTACAATCATATACTGCCTTGCATTTGCAATTGCGTACAATCTTGTTTGAAAGTGGCAATTTACCATCGCAAATGAGATAGTTATTTTATACTCCCTATCTATTAAAGAAAACTGAAAACAACCACTACGTGTATGTTTTTTGTAAGCTAACTTTTACTTTTCAAAAAATACAACGCATTTTTCGCCAAGCAGGCCAGCTAGTTCGTACTCGATACCGGCGCACTTGCGCACCTTTTGGTCGAGCGTGTAGGCCTTGCCTTCGATTTTGATTTTTACTGGGATATCTCCTTGGTATTGATCCAACACGTCGCAAACTTTGGCAAATATTTCCTCGTTGCGCTCCTCCATTTTGAGCCACAATGTGACGTTTGGTTTGGTTGGAGCTTGAGGAGCTTCGGCAATGGCCTTTTTCTTGCTTTCGTCCGAGTTGGGGTCGATGATTTCGCGAATGACAATTTTGTAGCCTTCGCGCGCTTCGGAAAGGCCACCCTTGATTACTACAAAAGCATCAGTTACAAATTTGTCCTTGTAGCGTTCGTAGTTGACACCGTAGATGCTAACTTCGATGGAATCGAATTGGTCTTCCAAAACGGCAAAGCCCATTTTGTTGTTGTCCTTGCCGATAACCACGCGGATATCACGCAAAATACCACCTGTTACCACTTGGCGTTTTTCCACCTTGGGGTAGACCTTTTCGCCATCGGGTGCACCATCGGGAACGTAGGGCGCGGTGATTTTTGTAGAGAAGTCGAAGTGATACTGACTTGCCACCTTGTCGTAGTCAT
>JAZRHU010000027.1:0-16525 GCA_045644945.1 Candidatus Fimimonas sp.
TTGGTTCACTTCTCTTATCGTAGATATTTGGAAAACTACATCCGTCGTGCATTCTCCCTTGATGGTACACCTATCAAAATGGTGTTCCGTGATGGTTCCACCAAGGACGAGGAGTAATTGGCGTCTAATAATGTTGGCTAACAAATTTGTGCCACAGGGATATTATTTGGCATAACATCTACTCGTAGTGTACCATTTGCAATACTTGCGAATCCAAAACTATCCAACAATTATTTGCGCACTAAAGTGCAACATAATATGAATATTATCGAAGCAAAAAATCCATCTCAAATACTAAAAATTACTGCAAGCAATCCCATCGAAAAGGGCAATCAGTATTTCCGTGTAACTTTGCGCCAAGTAAAAATTGGTGGAAAGAGCTGTTTTCAAGCGGAAAAGTTCAAGGACAAGCAAGTTTTCCACGAAAATATCGATATGGATGCGTTGGAATCTTGGCTGAAATCAAACGTAGAGTTTGCCTACAAACAAGTTTGCGTAGTGCTGGAGAATTCCGATATCACCTACCTATTTTCCGCAAATGGCAAATGTAAACGTCTTCAAAAGGCAACAACCGCTAAAAATGTACAAGTTGCAGGAGTAAACAGAACTAAGAACTATCTCATCAACGAAGGCGACAACGTCCCTGCTTTGGTTGATTTGGGCGTTTTTACAAAGGAACTCAAAATTGTACGCCCAATGTTCGATAAATTTAAACAAATTAACCGTTTTGTCGAAATTTTGAACCACCAATTCAAAGATTACTCCCACGATAAAATTACCATTTTGGACTTTGGCTGTGGCAAATCTTACCTAACTTTTATTGTTTACTACTATTTTTCCGTACTAAAAAATGTTGATGTCAAGATCATTGGTTATGATTTGAAGGCTGATGTTGTAAAAAACTGCAACGCTTTGGCGCAAAAGTATGGCTACAAAAACCTACATTTTGTTGTTGCGGATGTTTCCAAAGACAAGCTTGCCGATGAGCATATCGATTGTGTTATATCATTGCACGCTTGCGATACTGCAACTGACTACGCTTTGCATTATGCAATCAGCCACGATGTGAAATACATCTTTTCTGTCCCATGTTGCCAACACGAAATTAATCTTTCTATACAAAGTGGTGGAGAACTCGATTGTCTTTTAAAATATGGCCTAATCAAAGAGCGCACGTCAGCATTGCTTACTGATGCTATTCGTGGTTTGATCTTGGAGGATTGTGGCTACGCAGTAGATATGTTGGAGTTTGTGGATTTTGCCCATTCCCCAAAGAATATCATGATTAGAGCATCTCGCACCAAGAAAAGTGCCGGCAAAAATCGCAAACAAATAGAAGAATTGATGCAAAAATACCATTTTGAGCAAACATTATTCAAGCTTGTCTATGTCGATTGATTTTCTAGTGCGCTAAATCGTGTTGCCTATCAATGTTTAACTTGTACAACGCGTAAGATTTTAGTAGAATTCAACTAAATTAACATTATAAAATGTCACTTCGGTGGCATTTTTTTATTGTAATAAATTAATGGTGGTGTTTACATTGTTAATGTATGTTTTCTATTATAAAAGCGTTTTTGCTTTTGTGGTTGACTCATCATAAATCGCAGTGCGCATCTTACAGTGTACCTACCTTGTTCTAAAAGTATCTCGAGTAGCATATATCATACAAAGAGCAGGAGGTAGTTTGATGAACAGTACATTGTACAATTTGGCAACTCAAACAAACGGAGAAATTTCTATTGGCGTAATTGGCCCAGTTCGAAGTGGCAAATCAACTTTCGTATCCAACTTTTTGCAAAAAGTTGTAATTCCGCATGTCGAAAATGACAAGGATGAAGATCGTTGTCGTAACGAAATGCCACAAGTTTTTGGCGGTAAGGCGGTAGTAACAACTCAACCGCAAGTTGCACCAAGCAAAGGTGTAAAAATAGTTTTGGAAGACAAAAAGCTTGCAAACATTCAACTTGTTGATTGTGTTGGGTATCCAATTAGTGGTGCAGAGGGTATCATTGTTGAAGGTAGTGTGCGCAAAATAGCCACTCCTTGGTCAAGCGAGCCAATGGAATTTGAAAATGCTTGCAAGGTTTGTGCGCGCAAGGTGGCATATGAGTTATCAAACGTTGTGATCATCGTGACAAGTGATGGTTCATTTGTAGATATTGCGCGTGATTCCTATGCTTTGGCGGAAGAAAAGATAATATTCGATATCAAGGCTTGTGGCAAACCAATTGTTGTTGTATTCAATACCACTGCACCCACGTCCGAAACAACGCACGTATTGTGCCAAGGCATTGAGTCGAACTATAATTTGCGCGTTATTCCAATGGACGTAGAAAATGCGACCGATGATGACTATCGCGAATTACTCAACGCAATTTTGAAGGAGTTCCCAATTCGCAAAATTGGCATCAGCCTACCAAAATGGATGCGAGCACTTTCTGCCGACTGCAAGGTTATGGCTGAAATCATCGAAGAGATCAAGTTGTGCTCTGCAAACATGGGTAAATTGAAGGACGCGAATCGCATTTGCGACAATTTGCAATGTGATCACATTTCTAGTGTGCAAATTGACGAAGTGAACCTCGGCAATGGTGCTATCAACTACAATATCCTTCCATCAAAGGATCTATTTTTCAAGGTGCTTTCGGATGAGGCGAATGTAAATATAGATGACGAGTTCTCTTTGATGAGCTATGTGACCGCAAGTTCTCATGCTAAAAAGCAGTACGAAATATTTAAGGATGCTATCTCGGAGGCGGATGCAAGTGGCTATGGAGTAGTGTATCCGCTTGTTGATCAGCTCTCGCTTGACGAGCCACAAATGATCAAACAAGGCGGTGTCTACGGGGTCAAATTAAGTGCAAAAGCGCCAAGCTACCATATTATCAAAGTGGACGTAAATACCGATGTTAGCCCAATGGTAGGAACGGAGCAACAAAGCCAATATTTGATTGACGAGTACAAAACAAACCCGCACAAAATTTGGAATACCAACATGTTTGGTCGAACGATGTCGGGTATTGCCAATGATGGTTTGATAACAAAAAGCACATCAATGCCTGTTGAAGTTAAGCAAAAAATTGCTCGAGCTATCAATCGGATTGTCAACGAAAACAAGGGTGGTGTGATTTGCGTTTTGCTCTAATTTGTCTCAAAAATGCTAGACAATACCAAGTTATAGCTAATTATATAATACTTTGACAGACATAGTATCGATATTTTGGCAATTTAACGCAAAATTTTCAAACTGCATAGTAAAAGGCAACTGCATTTAGCGGTTGCCTTTTAGTTTTTGCTTCAGCGAAAGTACCATTCAAATTCAACGTTTCCACAGATAATGGCGTTGCTAAGACAAAGTTGCTTTTGAACTGATTCGCTCATTCGTCGTTATATAGTGTTTTTAGCTTTTCTAAAATCTTGTTTTCTAATCGAGATATTTGTACTTGTGATACACCCATTTGTTTAGCAATTTCTCCTTGAGTCATATCACGATAAAAACGCAAAATCATTATCTTTTGTTCGCGTGGCTCTAGCTTGCTTAGCATATCCTTTAGAATTATCTTTTCCAACATCTTTTTATCTTGGTCTGTTGGAATTCTATCCATCAATTCGTTTTCATCGTTATCGCTATCTTTGCCCGTTTCGTTTAGGGATATTGGCATTTTCCCGGCATCCATTGCAAATACAATATCAGCGGTGCTCATGTCAAAATGCGTTGCTATTTGTTCAATGGTTGGCTCTTTCTCGCCGAGCATTGTTTGTTCTTCGATATATTTATTTATTTTGATGGACAAACTTTTTGTCGATCGCGATACCTTTAGGAAGCCATCATCGCGCATTTGGCGTTTTATTTCTCCCAAAATCATTGGCACAGCATAGGTGGAAAACCGCACGTTGTACTCAGTTGAAAAGTTTTTTATTGCCTTCAGCAAACCGATGGATGCAATCTGGAACAAATCATCATACTCTATGTTTTTGCCAAGGTATCTTTTGACAATGCTCTTAATCAGCGGTGTGTTGTGATGTATCAGCGTTGCTAATGCGCTTTCGTCACCGTCCTGCGAGAGCAAGATCATCTTTATTGTCTCTTCGTGACTTAGCATTTGTCACCTACATTGCATACTTTTGTAAAAGCACGCTGGTGCATCCATCTTCAGATGCGACTTTTACCTGTTCGCAAAAGGCTTGCATAACAGTAAAGCCCATGCCGGAACGTTCTTCTCCAGGAACGGTAGTGTAAAATGGTTGCATCGCTTTAGTTACATCATCAATACCCTTGCCATAGTCAACAATTTGCACTTGGATAAACTTTTCTTCGTACTGTAACATGCACTTGATTTCAATTTTTCCCTCTTGCTTGCCTTGATAGCCATGAACAATGCAGTTTGTTACCGCTTCGCTAACAGCAGTTTTCAAGTCCTCGATTTGTTCAATCGTAGGGTTCATTTGGCTAAAGAATGCCCCTACAACACTTCTTGCAAAGCTTTCGTTTTGAGATTTTGCCTCAATTGTCAATATCATTTTGTTTGTGTTCATATCTACTCCTACCCAATTTTGCTAATAATTTCGTATAATCCAGACATCTTAAATATCTTGTCTACCGTTGGCGAAGTGTTGCGAACATAAGTGCGCTTGTTTTGCTTACGTGCAAGTTTGTATCTTCCAATCACAACGCCAATTCCTGTCGAATCCATAAAGGTCAGTCGCGACAAATCGAATACTATTGCCGTATAGTTGTTGGTAAGTAGTGCATCATCCATAAAGCGTCTTGCTTTTTCCGCAGCGTGTTCATCCAATTCGCCAACTAGTTTAAACACAATCATGCCATTTTCGAACGTTACAAATATTTCCATAAAATTCCCCCTTGAGTGGTATTGTATATATTTTCCCCAAGTTGCCCCTGTAAGTATTCTCTTTAAAGTTGATTTGTTACAAAATTTTGCTTTGGTGCGCTTGTATGTTGTTTGTTTTGTGCCGAAACAATATATAATAGATAGGCACTGCAAGCAGAACAAATATCATTATCTAATTGAAATGTTAAACATTGCACCAAAAGATTGATTTTTGCAACGAAAATATGTTACAATTTTTGCAGTTGATGATTATGTCGACCTTTGTTTTTACCTCAAAAATATTGTCGAAAATTTTTTGTAAAAATTTATAAAAAAGTTGTGTTAAATTGTTGACATTATCAAAAAAATATTGTAAGATAATCAAGCTGATGTTGGAACATCGGGGTGTAGCGCAGTTTGGTAGCGCACGTGGTTTGGGACCATGGGGACGGGAGTTCGAGTCTCTTCACCCCGACCAAACATCAACTGGGGGCCTTTAGCTCAGTCGGTTAGAGCGGTCGGCTCATAACCGATTGGTCCGGGGTTCAAGTCCCTGAAGGCCCACCATTATGCAAAACAATATTTGGCCCGGTAGCTCAGTTTGGTTAGAGCGCCAGCCTGTCACGCTGGAGGTCGAGGGTTCGAGCCCCTTCCGGGTCGCCAATGTTTTGCTTCGGTAGCTCAGTAGGTAGAGCAGGGGACTGAAAATCCCCGTGTCGGTGGTTCGATTCCGCCCCGAAGCACCATCCATTGGATCATATTTTTTATGCTGGTATAGCTCAATCAGGCAGAGCAGCTGATTTGTAATCAGCAGGTTGTTGGTTCGATTCCGACTACCAGCTCCATTTTTATTTTGGGGAGATTCCCGAGCGGCCAAAGGGAACAGACTGTAAATCTGTCGTCCATGACTTCGGTGGTTCGAATCCACCTCTCCCCACCAAAGTAGTTCTATGATTGAATTTATTCGATTGTGGGACTATTTTTTCGTTAGAAAGCAAAATGGTCCCCTTGTGGGACTATTTTTTCGTTTATGGCGAAATGGTCCCCTTGTGGGACTTTTTTTGTTTTAACATAAACTTTCTCTTGCATGACTTATTTAATCTGTAGCGAATTTTCATATGACAATTAGATTGTTTTTAAGTAAGTAGTCCCTTTTGTGGGACTTTTTGCATATATTTTCCTTGTGCTCTTTTATTAAAATTCATATTTGCTTTGCAATGTCACATCAGTGTCACCTAAAGTGAACACCTATTATTTTTAACTTCAAATGAAAACAATATTATTGACAAACTTAATTGAAATTTATATAATAAGTGTAGAAATATTTTTGACCATTGCATAAGTTAGTTCTGCAATGGCTTCTAGAGGTTTATTATGAGCTTGCGAAAAAATCCGCTAAGTTTAATTTTTGTAATTATACATGCACTTGCCGTCATCGTGGGCATCTACGCCATCTTGACTTTGTGGGATTGGGTACCAGGATTTAAATCTTTGTTTGGAGATGATCTCATTGCCTGTGAAAAATTCCCCAAGCTAATTTTGTTCGTATTTGTTCCAATTGGCATAGCGCTATTTTGTAGCCAAATTGTATTTGATGATAGTATGCCTTTCAAGGTGTTAACGGGCATCGGGCTCGCATTGATGGTGGTGCCCGCGCTTATCTTCCACATCCAACTTATGGATGTAATCGAAAAGGGCAATTTTGTTGACTATTGTACAAAGTATGAACACACAGTTACTAACGAATATCATGGCTTACTGCTTATTTTCCCTGTAATTTGTTTGTACTTGGTTATGACTTTCCAACTTATTGGTAAAGACCAATATGTACTTCACGAGAACTATGATGATGCACTAAATAACGCAGGTTTTATTCTCCCTTACATCTACATCTGTGTTGGCAACTCAGCACTTATGCTCTTTATTGGAAGCATGGGAAACTTGTCATTCTTCTCAATTTTTACACTAGTCGTTGGATTCATTGCCCTTGCAGTAATGGGTGTTTCTCGTTTGAAAAACGGCTCACCATTCGAATATTAACATAAAAAGGAGACATATTATGGCATTTAAATCAACATACAATGATCACAAGCGTCGTGAACGCACCTACCAAAGCAACCAACGCCCAGAAAATGCTTGTTGCGCAAACTGTGCTTACTACGGCCGTGACTTTGACTTGAGCGAATGGGTATGCACAAAATCCAAGTATTCCGATAACGTAGTTTATCGCATGCCAGGGCCAGAAGTTGCTCGCAACAAGGTTTGTCCGCAATTTGTTCCCGGTCGACGTAGCTACTAATCGCAATTTACCTAAATTTTTTAAACAATCATATCCTGTGGTCAATTCGACCGCAGGATTTTTTTTGCCCCAAATCAAGCTCTTAGTTCGTTTGTGAATAATTTTTATAATATTGTCAAAAATCAGATTATGAAAAATCCAACAACAAAAAAATATGGCTCAAATACCGACGAACGGGAAAGCTTCTTTCCTAACATAGACGCGGAAAATTCGTCAATAATCGGTGAGCCAATTTGCAGAAATAACAATTTTTGCAGTAAAAATAGGGGTAAAAATGCAAACTGAACAAAAAATAACCAAACAAAACTACAAGTCGTACGTATTTGAAAAGATGCCCAAAAGTTCCCATTGGAAGAATATGTTTTGGGCATTTGTTATCGGCGGAACAATTTGCTCAATAGGACAAGGCTTTATCGAGTTGTACAGCAATTGGTTTAGTGACCAAGATGCATCCGTTCTTGCATCAAGCACATTGGTGCTTATTGCAGCCATAATGACTGGCCTTGGCGTCTATGACGTTATCGGTAGATTTGCCGGTGCAGGTTCAACAATCCCAATTACAGGTTTCTCCAATGCGGTGGTGTCGCCAGCGTTGGAGTTTCGTGCCGAGGGCTATATATATGGTGTTGGGGCCAAAATGTTCCTTGTTGCTGGACCGGTTATCGTAAATGGAGTTACTATTTCTGTCATAGTAGCATTAATTACTATGATTTTGGGTGCATTATGATGTATTACAAGGGTAGAACGCTAAATTTTGACAACTCCTACGTTGTTGATGGTTACACAATAGCCGGCCCCAAGGAAAACCATGGCAAATTTAAAGGTATGTTTGATTTGGCACTTGATGACGATATGTTTGGTCAAACAACCTTCGAGCGTGCAGAGCGCAAGATGTTTGAACATGCAATTGACGGAATTGTCGGCAAATGCAATTGTGTTCACAACGAAATTGGTGCAATTTTGGGCGGTGACTTGCTAAATCAAATTGTATCGGTGTCCTTTGCGGCACGCAAAACTCACGCAGGATTTTTGGGTTTGTACAATGCCTGTGCAACCTTTGTAGAAAGTCTAATTGTTGGTAGCAGTATGCTCAACAATGGGCTAGACAACGTTATTTGCGTTGCAGGTAGTCACTTTTCTACGGCGGAAAGACAGTACCGATATCCACTTGAACTAGGTGTTTTGCGCTCGCCCGTTACACAATGGACGGCAACTGGTGTAGGCGCGAGCATGCTATCGTCAACTTGCGAGCACAATTGTGTCAAAATCACTAAGGCAACAATCGGACGTGTCGTGGATTTTGGCATAATGGATGTAAACAACATGGGCGCAGCAATGGCTCCATCAGCTTGCGATACTATATGTCAGTTTCTGCGTGATACGGCTAGTGATATCAACGACTACGATGCTATATACACGGGCGACTTGGGCAAACTTGGTATGTCCATTTTGGTGGACTTGATGGCACAAGAGGGATACGATATCTCTACCAAGCTGTTGGACTGTGGTGCATCGCTGTTTTGGGAAGAACAAAAGACTTATCAAGGTGGTAGCGGAGCGGCTTGTACGGCATTGGTATTCAATAGCAAAATTTTGAGCAAATTTAGGCGTGGCGAGTATAAAAAGATACTTTTTGCAGGCACTGGAGCATTGATGAGTCCAACAACGTCCTTCCAAGGGGATAGTATTCCTGCAATAACTCATCTAGTGGAGGTAACAATTTGATGGATACACTAGCAATGTTTGTAAAAGCTTTTTTGGTTGGCGGTGCAATTTGCACTTTGGGACAAATTATTATCAATTTTACTCACTTAACAAATGGTAAAATATTGGTAATCTTTTTGATTGCAGGTGCTATTTTGGAGGGTTTTGGTGTCTATTCCAAACTAATCGACTTTGCTGGCGCTGGAGCAAGTGTGCCAATTTCCGGCTTTGGTAGTGCATTGGTAAAAGGTGCGCTAAAAGGCGCTAGGGAAAAGGGCGTCTATGGAGCATTTACAGGTGGACTTGCTTCTTGTGCAACGGGAATTTCCATGGCCATCGTGTCGGGATATCTTGTTTCCGTCATATTTAGACCACGAACCAAGGCAAAATAGTAGTAACACTTTAGGGGTATAGCGAATATAATTGTACAAAGGTTTGCTATGCCCTATATTGTTGTATCAAAAAGTAAAAAGGTCAAAAAGCGTCGCAAAATTGTTCGAACTTTTGCGCTGATATTGTTTTTGTTGATAGTTGTAGCAATATTATTGGCACTCAATACCTATTGGCGCTCCACCTTGCCCACCTTGTTGGATATAACTCAGGCACGCATTTCGGCACAAACTGTTATGGTTATCAATCAAGCGGTAGAAACATCCCTTGTAGATGTCGATATTTATTCAAATTTGATATCAATTCAGCGCGATAACGATGGTAACATCACATTGCTTACAGCAAATAGTGCGGTAGCTAACCAAATTGCACGTAAAACCGCCATACTTTCGCAAAATAGATTGGACGAACTCGCAAAAGAGCAAATTGAAGTGCCATTTGGTACAATTTCCGGCATACCATTGTTTTCGGAAATGGGCCCCGATATTACCGTTACTGTCACGCCTATTGGTGCTGTTACGTGCACCTTTTCATCCACCTTCGAGAGCGTTGGTATCAACCAAACATTGCATCGAATGTTTATCCAAGTAGAATGTAAAATGGATTTGATTATTCCACAAATGCATCACACAATGGAGTGTGTTGTGCCAATCCTTGTGTCGGAAAGCATCATAATTGGCAAAGTGCCATCCACTTACTTGCAAGGTGGCCTTATGGTTGGTGGTGGAAATTCTGCCTAATTCTTACTTACATCTAATATAAATTTACAACAACTAGTTTCAACATTTTTGCAAAAACAATCCAAATTTCTGTAGTTTTTAATATATAAATATATTAAAGTGACCGCAAACTCTTGTCAATTTTCCGCTAATTTGCTATAATGTTAAAAAACTGCGAAAAAGCACAAGAGTTTGCGAACAAACACAGTTCAGCGAGCGAGGGGTGGTGTGAGCCTTGCCGTGTCGCAAAAAGATATTCACTTTGGAGTTGAAGGGTGAACGTTCAGTAGTCCTTTCGGTTGGTTTCCGTTATCAAACCATCAAGGAAGCGTTTGCTTCGAATTTAGGTGGTACCACGACATTGCTCGTCCTATGCATTTTGCATGGGGCGTTTTTTATTTGACCACCAGTAAACTAGATAATTTTTTATTGCCAACGGCAATCAAGGAGAATATTATGAGTAAAATTATGGAAATGGAAGTGGTATGCTTGTCCGCACTTAACGAGTGCGATACTTTGCAATCACTACAAGAGCTTAAGGTGCGTTTTCTTGGTAAAACAGGCGAACTCACAGGACTTTTGAAGAGTATCAAAGATTTGCCTGCTGAAGAACGTCCAACATTTGGCGCAAAGGTAAACGAACTAAGAAATAAATTGGAAAGTGCCTTTGCGGAAAAACAAGCACAGCTCAAAGAGCAAGAGTTGCAACGCAGATTGCGTGACGAAAAGGTGGATGTAAGTCTTGTTAATATGCAACCATGGGGCGCATTGCACCCTGTAACATTGGTAGAAAAGACCATCTCTGATTTGCTTATCGCAATGGGATTCGAAGTTCTTGCCGGTCCAGAAATCGAAAGCGACTGGTACAATTTCCAAGCATTGAACATTCCAGCTGATCACCCAGCGCGTGACATGCAAGATACTTTCTACATCACAGATAGCATTTTGCTCCGCACACAAACATCCCCAATGCAAGCAAGATTGATGGAGAAAAAGCAACCTCCTATCAAGATGATTTGCCCAGGCAAAGTTTTCCGTTCAGATAGTGATGCATCTCACTCCCCAGTATTCCACCAAATCGAAGGTTTGGTAGTGGATGAAAACATCACTTTGTGTGACTTGAAAGGCACTTTGGAATACCTTGCAAGCAATTTGTTTGGACCAGACACTCAAGTTAGATTCCGTCCATCCTACTTCCCATTTACAGAGCCAAGTGTCGAAGTTGATCTCACTTGCTCCAACTGTGGTGGCAAAGGTTGCTCTCTTTGCAAAGGTACAGGCTGGATCGAAGTTCTTGGCGCAGGCATGGTAAACCCTGTTGTTTTGGAAAACTGCGGAATCGATAGCAAAAAGTACACAGGCTATGCATTCGGTCTTGGTGTAGAGCGTATCGCAATGATCAAGTACGGTATTCCAGATATCCGTCTTTTCTACGAGTGCGATTTGCGCTTCTTGAAGCAATTTGGTAAATAGGAGGAAAGAGATATGAAATTACCCCTTTCTTGGATTAGAGAATATGTAGACGTAACGGAAGATATCCAAACCCTTTGCAAAAAGATGGTAGATATCGGCCTAGAAATTGAAGAAGTAGTGTACCTCGGCGAAAATGTCAACAACATTGTTGTTTGCCAAATCGTAGATATCGCTCAACACCCCAATGCAGAGCGTCTTTTGTGTTGTAAAGTAGATATCGGTGGCGAAATTATCCCAATTGTAACAAACGACCACCGCGTACAAGTTGGCAACAAAGTTCCTGTTGCGTTGCATGGCGCAACAACAGCAAACGGCCTCAATATCAAAAAGGGCAAAATGCGTGGCGAAGAATCTATGGGTATGTTCTGTGGCCCAGAAGAACTTGGTATTACAATCGACTACTACCCTGGTGCGGACGTTGATGGCGTACTTATTTTGGCTGATGACGCAGTTGTAGGCACAGATATCCGCAAAGTTGTTGGTATTGACGACTACGTTTTGGACGTTTGCGTAACAAGCAACCGCCAAGATTGCAACAGCGTTTTGGGCCTTGCTCGCGAAGTTGCCGTTGCCCTTGGCAAAGAATGCAAACAACCAGACGTGTCCTATACCGAATGCGAAGCAAAAACTTCCGACCTTGTTACAGCAGTTGTAGAGGACCACGATGTTTGTCCAAGCTACTTTATGCAAGGTGTTGTTGATGTTAAAATCGAAAAATCCCCAATCTGGATGACAAGTCGTCTTGCAAAGGTTGGTTTGCATGGTATCAACAACTTGGTAGACATCACAAACTACGTTTTGTACGAAATCGGTCAACCAATGCATGCATTTGACCAAGCGGACATCTCCGACAAAACAATCATCGTTCGTCGCGCTAAAGATGGCGAAAAGATCGTTCCACTTGATGGCAAGGAATACACTCTCACAACCGAAGACCTTGTAATTGCCGACAAATCTCGCGCAGTTGGTCTTGCTGGTATCATGGGCGGTGCAAACTCTGGCATCAAGGAGGAAACAACAACAGTTGTGTTCGAGTCAGCAACATTTGCTCGTGGCAATATCCGTCGTACAAGCCGTCGTCTTGGTCTTCGTAGCGATTCTTCCGCCCGCTTCGAAAAGGGTATCGAGTGCGCTACAAACATTTTGGGCTTGAATCGTGCTTTGCACCTTGTTGAAAAACTTGGCGCAGGTCGAGTTGCAAAAGGTGCTTACTGCCTTGGCAAGATGCCCGAAAACAAAACAATTGTATTCGACCAATCTCGCGTAGAAAAACTTTTGGGTATTACCATTGCGGAAGATCGTATAATCTCCATTTTGCAATCATTGAACATCCAAACAACCATCGAAAATGGTGTAGTTACTTGCATTGTTCCACCATATCGTGACGATATTTCTCGCGATTGCGATATCATCGAAGAACTTATCCGTGTCTATGGCTATGACAACATCACTGGCACTTTGATGGAAAAATCTCGCATTACATCTGGTGGTAAGACGGAAAAACACAACTATTGTGACAAAGTTCGCACAATCTTGACAGGTCTAAGATACAACGAATGTATCTTCTATCCATTTGGTGGCAAGGCTTTGTTCGAAAAAGCATCCGTTACACCAATTGACGAAAGTAAGTATATTCGTGTTTTGAATCCAATTGGCGAAGAGCTTTCCTTGATGGCACGCGAGCTTGCTCCAAACATGCTTCAATGCGTTGGCTTGAACCTTTCTCGCAAAAACAACAATTTGCGCTTGTTCGAAATCGCCAAAGCATACCTTGCAGACAGTTTGCCACTTGTGACTCTTCCTACGGAAGAACAACGCGTTTCCATTTGCGCAACGGAAATTACATTCGAACAATTCCGTGATGATGTTTTGCAAACAATCTACGCATTCACAAACAGCGGCGTATCCCTTGTTCGTGGCGAAAGTAACTGTTTGCATCCAGGTATTTGCGCTAACGTTGTTATTGATGGCGAAGTTTGCGGTCAATTTGGTAAACTTCACCCACAAATTGCCAATAACTTTGGTATCGAAGTGGATTGCTACTATGCCGAACTTTGCATCGACAAGCTTCTCAACCACAAGCGTGGTGCTATCAAGTTTAGTCCAATCAGTAAATTCCCATCTGTCACACGCGACTTTGCCTTTGTTTGTGACGAAGATGTTGCCGTTCAAGGCATTTTGGACGAATTTTTGTGCTTGCCACTTGTAGAAAGCGCAACATTGTTTGACGTTTACCGTGGCGAACAACTTGGCAAAGACAAAAAGTCTATTGCAATTTCCGTTGTATTTACCGATGCAACGAAGACTTTGCAAGACAAAGAAATTGAAAAACAAAGTGGCAAAGCTTTGCGCGCAATTCAAGAAAAATACGGCGCAGTTTTGCGTTAACAAACTAAAACAACCGTTGCCTTGGAAATATCTAAGGCGACGGACGAATTTTACTTGCATTTGATATGAAATCTTACGAAATCTTAGCACCTGCTGGCAGTATCGAGCAACTTACGATGGCTGTTAACAATGGTGCGGACGCCGTATACCTTGGCTTGGACAAGTTCAATGCCCGCATGAAAGCGCCCAACTTTACCGAGGATAATCTTGCCGAGTGGGTTGATTATTGTCACCTGTTTGGCGTAAAGGTGTACGTTGCTATCAATATATCACTTAAAAACACAGAGTTTCAACAAGCTGTTGAGACTCTTAAAGTGGTGTACAAAGCAAATGCAGATGGCGTAATTTTGACTGATTTAGCTCTTATCAAAATTGCAAGTACATTCCCAAAGCCATTTGAGGTTGTTGCTAGCACCCAGCTAAACACTCACGATAAATATGGCGCAATTTTCCTTAAAAAACTTGGCGTAGACACCGTTGTTTGCTCTCGCGAGTGCAGTTTTGACGACATTAAAGCCATTGCATCCACTGGTGTAAAGGTGGAAACCTTTTTGCATGGCGCATTGTGTGTATGTCAATCGGGCCAATGTTTGTTTTCCTCCATGGTGGGTGGAAACAGTGGTAACCGCGGTTTGTGTGCGCAACCTTGCCGTAAAAAGTACGCGGCTAACGGCAAAGAAGGCTATTTTCTTTCTCCAAGAGACATGTACGGCTTGGACATTGCTCAAAAACTGATGGAAAGT
Organism: Candidatus Fimimonas sp.; assembly: GCA_045644945.1. Lineage (GTDB taxonomy): Bacteria > Bacillota > Clostridia > Christensenellales > CAG-314 > Fimimonas. Next base: position 14,552 of record JAZRHU010000027.1, read on the forward strand.
GGCGCAAGTGTATTTAAGATTGAAGGCCGAAATAGACGTCCCGAATATGCAGGCGCAACTAGCCAAGTGTATTCAAAGACGTTTGCAAACGATTTTACTTATTCCGAGTTGGACAAAACCATGCTTGCTGAAATGTATAATCGTGGCGGTTTCGAAGATATTTCCTACCTAGAGGGTGGCAATGATAACGTAATTTACCCCAACGTCCAAAGTCACATTGGCGTGCCAATTGGACGAGTTAAGGGTAAAGGCTTTATATCTAACGTTGACGTAACAAAGGGCGATGGCCTAAAAGTAATATCCAATGGCAAGGAAATTTGCGGTGGTGTTGCAACAAGTGGTGGCATCGGTTTTGTTACCGCAGAGTTTAGTGGTAAAGTTACCGATGGTATGATTGTCCATCGCACAACGTCAGTTGAGCTTTGCAACCAAATTGCCAACAACAAGCGCAAGCTAGATGTGGAACTGACCTTTACTGCTTTCGAGGGCGGGAGCGCAATTGTAACTGCTAAACATGACGATGTCGAAGTAACACTTGTTTCCGACTTTGTTGTGCAACAAGCGCAAAACAAACCACTCACAACGGACATTATTGCCCAACAAATGAGCAAAACAGGCAATTACTGCTATACTATTACAAACATAGTATCTAAAATTGGCAACATTTTTATCTCAAATGGCCAACTTAATGCCTTGAGACGAGAAATTTTGGATCTGCTTACTAAACAAATTGTGGCATCTCAAAATGCACAATTTTCCAATCGAGCAGACTTCCTAGAACAAATTTCTCAACAAAATATCCTTTCAAATGTTCCAACAAATGGTTTCCAATCAACACCTTGTATTGCAGTAACTTGTTACAATGCAAAACAAGTTGAAAGTGGCCATGCTGACTATGTCATCTTCAAACCAGAGTTTATCAGCAAAAAATCATTCGAAAACATTTCAAAATTTGTTTATCTCGACTTGCCATCATTTGCTAATCTTGACTATCTAAAATCAATTATCCCAAGCAACATTGGATTGGTTTGTCACAATATTGGTCAGGTGCAATTTGCTCGCGAAAACAACATTCGCTATATTGCTGGCTCTGGTCTAAACATATTCAACGACCAAATTGCAAGTGTATTTGACGATGCAGATACATTTGTGTACTCAAACGAACTCACTCTTGCGGAAATTTCGGCATTTAACAACAAATGTGGTCTAACCTTTGTCGATGGTAATTTGACTCTTATGAAGGTGGTGCATTGCCCATACAAAGCTGTATACGGTTGCAATTGCTCAACGTGCAAGTGCGATGGCAAGCTTATTTATACGGATGAACTTGGTAACCAATTCAACATTGTTCGTAGGCGCGACAATCGTTGTACTTTCGAAATTATCAACGGCAAAAAGCTGTCCGTTGCAAATAAACTAACAAAACCTGGTAGATTTTTGATGGATTTCGATACCGAAGTTCTACGTCACTACCAAAATCTTAACAATGGAACACTGGATAACTTTGTGGAAAGTCAACCTTACACAAAGGGACGTTTGTTCAACAAAATCAACTAACTATGATTAACACAAAAACACTAAACAAACTCCAATATTTTGATATACTTCAGCAAGTATCGCAGTTTTGCGTAAGTAGTGTTGCAAAACAAAAACTTTTGGCTTTGTTGCCAACTGACGACTTCGAGCAATGTCAAAAAATGCTTGCTGAAATTGACCAAGCGTACAATTTGTTCAAGTTTGAAACGTCTTTCGACCTTTCAGTTGACGATGTGAGCGAAATTTGCGCCCTTGCACGCGTTGGATCTTGCCTTTCGATGGGGCAATTGTTGCAAATCATGCGACTTTTGCGCACATCACGCAGTTTGCAAGCATCCTTGTTTGTAGACTATGGCATAGATATTTCCCTTTTGCAGGCGCGTGCTTATGCTTTGTTTAACGATAAGCAACTCGAAGAGGATATCGACTTTGCTATCT
>JAZRHU010000028.1:0-3979 GCA_045644945.1 Candidatus Fimimonas sp.
GACCGCTTGGCCTCCGACTTAGTATGCTTATTGTTGGGTGCGTGGTGGGTGTTAGTTTTGTGACAGGCAAGGAAGCTCAGGCCTTTGTTGGAAGCGGAAAAAACATTTTGCTTTTTGCCGTTATTTTTGGTGTGGGAGTGCTAGTTTTACGAACATTTTGTAACAAATTTTGTCTACAAAACACGCAACAATTTGCTGAGTACACATTCAAAAATTGGGGATACGTGGTGTATTTTTTGCTACTTGGGTGCTACTTTGTGTGCCTTGTGACTACCCTTGCAACGGTGCAAAATTGCCTTGATGTTTCACTATGCAAAACACCCTTTCCACTTTGGTCTTTGGCGGTTGTTACGCTCACAATCCCAATGCTAAGATGGGGCACAAGTAGCTTCAAAGCTATTTCCACCTTGGCATTTGTGGGGGCGTTTGCAACCTTTTTGTTTGTGTCATTTAACAACGTTCCACCCAACGAAACAACCATCAATCCACTTTCCACAATGGCATACAGTTTGTTTTCGCTAACCATGGTTTTGCCGGTGTGTTGCACAGCAAAAAGATACTCCCCCAAGCAAAATATCCTGTGCGTTTTGGTGGCAACAGTTGTTGTTTCGTTGCTACTGTGGTGGGTGGAAAGGGTTGCGGATTTCACATTGCAACTGCCCATCGGTAGCAATCTTGTAGGCGCGGGAAAGGTGTGTTTGTGCGTTACAATTGCGCTGTGTGGGATGTCTGGCATCGTTGGCAATGCACTACCACTTTGTCAAGGTGTGGCGGATTTGCTCCCCGACAAAAAACTGCTTGCCTTTGTGGTGCTTGGGGTTGCCTGGGCATTTAGTTGCCTTGGGCTGGATGTCTTTTTGAAATATGGCTACATGTTTGTGGCAGTTGTTGGGTTAGTGATTGTTGCGCGGTGTGTGAGCATAAAAAAATCTCGCTAACAAGTAGCGAGATTGATTTGCAAAATATGTAATTAATCAATTTGTTTTTCCACAGTTGGCACCACGTACACGTTGGTTTCCGGGTGAAGTTTGGCAATGCCATTTTGAATGTAGTCAACAATTTCCGCATCGCTTAGTTTTGTGTCAAAATGGGTTGCCACGTCAAAAATAAGGTTTGTGTGAGTTGGGCCCTTGACCATGCGGAAATCGTGGATGGTAAAGTGCTCGTCAATTTGTGCAACAATACCCGCAATTTGGTCGCGGTAGGTATCCAGTTCGGGGTCGCCAATAACAATTGGGTCCAAGTGGATTACCAAAATGATATCCGTTTGCTCGATAAACTCGCGCTCGATGCGGTCAATCAGGTCGTGACTTTCCAAAATGGGAATGGCACTGTCCACTTCGCAATGCACGCTTGCGTAGTACTTGTTGGGGCCGTAGTTGTGCACGTTGAGGTCGTGTATACCGTAGATGCCGGGGTACTTTTTGATGCGGGAAACAATTTGTTGAATAAGCTCCTTGTTGGGGGATTCGCCAAGGAGAAGGGATAATGTTTCCTTCAAAATGCGTATGCCGGCAAGGGCAATCATAACGGCAACGGCAATACCCATGATGCCATCGAGATACACAAAACCAGTCAAATCCGCCACGATAACGGACACAAGCACCACCGCTGTTGCAACGGTATCGGAAAGACTGTCGGTGGCAGTTGCCTTAAGTAGCTCGGAGTTGTACGCCTTGCCAAGTTTGTTGTTGAACACGTACATAAACAACTTGATAACTATGGACGCGCCAAGTGCAACAATTGTCCAAATGGAAAGATCCGCGCCACTTGGGGAAATGATTTTGTTGACAGACTCGGTGGCAACCTCAAATGCAAGTAGCACAACGATGATGCCCACCACCATGCTGGAAACATACTCCAAACGTTGATGTCCGTAAGGGTGCTCTTTGTCGGCAGGCTTGTTGGATAGTTTGAAGCTGATAAGCGCAATGATGTTGCTACCGCAGTCGGTAAGGTTGTTTAGGCCGTCCGCCAAAACGGAAACAACGCCAAACAGCACGCCAACAAGAATTTTTGCAGCAGACAAAATTACGTTACAAACAATGCTTACAACACTTGCAAGCTTGCCCACCGCCTCGCGCACAGCTGGGGAAGATGTGTTTTTGTGATCTTTTACAAATAGTTTCAAAAATAAGTTTGTCATAGTGGTTTTACAGAATTACTCCATATTCTAATTCTTTGTAGTCATCCTACTCCTGTTCAAGAATTGATTTCCAATAATTATAGGTTCCATCGTAAAATGCTTTTTTGCGAGTTTCATCGGAATCATCACCTTCCGGAATAAAGATAGCCATTCCTTGTCTCGCTCTAGTCAGCAAAACTCGATAAGCATTTTTAAGATACAAACAATTGTTAGCAGAATTGACCTTGTTCCATCTGCTGCCAGTAAACGAATTGTATGTCCATTCGCCATCAACAAATCTAAGATTAGCATCCCATGCAACAACGGAATAGTCTATTTCTAATCCTTGAATGTCGAACTCTGTTACAACATCCTCCAAGTAGTAACAAGAGCGGACGTCATCCTTGTCATTCAAAAACCAATTAGGAACAGAAATATCATTCTTTACAAATATCCCATCGGGCTTTAAGCGCAAGCCGCCACTGCTAGCAATTAGACCATACTTCGTCGTACCTTTCGACATTTTTCGCACCCATTGCTTTGCCTCATTGATGTTGCGAGTGAGGAAAATAGGATACTTCTCCCTAATTTTTCTATATAATGCCTTTGCGGCATCAACCTCAACATCCAGCACACTTTTTACAAAAGCTGCCAAGTCAGGAGTTCTAAATGATCTAATAGACGTTGACAGATGCAAGTCTCTGTTCTCAAAGATACGTAGACCTGCGATCATATCACTCCATCTGCACTCTCTCCTGTACTCACTATCATTGAGCTGAGGAGTTACATATACATCCCAATGAGGAAAAGTTCGTTTCAATGAACTAAACCACTCGGGAAGTCCCGCTTCACCTTTATTAATCTCTTGTCCTCCACCAACTAGGCAAATAACTACAGCCCAATCTTGATGACGATCCATCGTACTAATCAAAAATTCCGGTTCACTGTAAGAAAAATTAGCAACACCTTTTTTGGACGCCATAAAGTTGGCAATTTTCTCTTTGGTCCAAGCACGTTGAGCTTCATCAAAAATGGCAATCTTTTCTGGAGGAACATTGTTATTTCCCACAAATGAATCGCGATATTTGTGAATAATTTGTATAAATGCAGAAGTATTTCGAAGTGCCTCTTTTTTCGAAAACTTCTCCCCTTTATTTTCTGCCTGCGCTACTTTATCTCGCGCAAGAGCTTCTTGTAAAACTTCTACTAAAGGGAAGTTGCCAGATAAAAATACCGCGTGTTCGCCTTCGACTGCATTAGCATGTTCTATAGCAATATTTAGTCCAACTAGTGTCTTGCCAGCTCCAGGAACACCAGTTACAAAACAAATAGACTTGCGTTTGTTTTGCTTGCTGTAACGAATAATATCATTGATAGCATCCGTTGTGACAGTCAAATTTTCCGCACCTGCATCGCTCCTCGTAATATCATGTACGTTATGCCCACGGTAAAGTGCTTGAGCAGCTTCTACAATTGTTGGGGTAGGCAAGTACTCTGAGTTTTCCCACTTTTCGTAGTCAAAATGAGGACGGGAATAGCACCCTGTTACTTTGTTGATTGCTACTGAAATATTACTAGCATTACAGGAAATAGGTTCTATAATTCCGTTGTTTTCCACAATACGGATTTCAGCTTCTGAGGCCAATGTTGGAATCGTTAGTGCCACAATCAATTTATTGTGACTTTCTTTTTGAAAATTTTGCAAATCTAACGCGTAGTCATAAACTTGATCTGCAGCAGAAGCAAGATACTGACTATATCCACATTTGAATTCCATCAAAAATACAATATTTTTATGTAGGACGACAACATCGACACGTTTACCCATACGTGGAATCGTATACTCAAAAATAA
>JAZRHU010000029.1:0-1139 GCA_045644945.1 Candidatus Fimimonas sp.
TCAATCTATCATGGAGGATTTAGAGGATGACAACTAAAAAGACGGTAAAACCACGCAAGCCAATTGAAGTAGGCGATCCAGTGGAAATCATCAAACCACCCAAGACTATGAGACATGGCGTTCGTCCCATACAACTGCCAAATGTACCAGATGGCGCAAACAACAAGTATACATCTGTTGCCCTTGCTATTGTAGCGATGGATGCTTGCGACTTATACGAGCCACAACAAGTGCAACAACGTATTGTGGACTATTTTCAAGTGTGTGCAGATAACGACATGAAACCGGCAGTAAATGGACTTGCGCTTGCCCTTGGCACAAATCGTCAACGACTATGGGAAATCGCCAACGACAACGAGCATCAACTTTCCATTCCAATGGCATCCAAGCATTATATCAAACAGGCATACAACTCTTTGCAACTGTTGTGGGAAAACTACATGCAAAATGGTGCAGTCAATCCGGTGTCTGGCATATTCCTTGGCAAAAACCACTTTGGCTATCGAGACCAACAAGAACATATCTTGACACCAAACAACCCACTTGGCAATGATGTTGATTCGGAAAGCATTGCAAGGAAGTATGATGATATTCCAGATTGATTTACAACTTTTACGACTTTTACGACTTTTGAAACTGTCTACGACTTTTACGACTTTCACGACTTTTAGGGTGTAAACGTGAAGTTTTGGACAAGGGACATCAGACAAAAAAGAAGCAAGTTTTTAGGGATTTTTAACCACAAATCCATATTTTACCATATTTTGAGCCATTTTTCCCAAAATTGCTAACCACTTGCCTATTATTATAATATAGTGCTGTGTGGCCCTGTGTGGCCGTCTGTGGCGTTGTTTTGGTGTTGGTCGAGTTAGGGTACACAAACGGCAAAAAAGCCGTTATAATGTAAATATCGGCTATATATAAACATCCCTATATTTGAGCAAAACAAAAGCCTTGGCATATTCGCCAAGGCTTTTTGTTTAGTAGTCCTTCATGAGTTCAATTATGATCTTTGCAGGTACGTACAACACAGCTACAACAATAATTGTTAGTATCATGTGTTAGTCCTCTGTTAGTAGCGAAAGGATGATCTCCGCCCTTTCTACGTCGTAGATGCTACTTGTTATTATCTTGTGGTC
>JAZRHU010000030.1:0-45107 GCA_045644945.1 Candidatus Fimimonas sp.
CCCGTTATCAGCTCCACAAACACCGCAGACTTGTTCTGTGGTGTTTTTTTGTTTTGAGCGAAGATACATCTATTCCTTACCTTTGTTTGCTTGCAAACAAACTAAGCGATACAAACGGGCAAAATCAGTCGACAGCTCCACAAACACCGCAGACTTGTTCTGTGGTGTTTTTTGTTTGTAAGAGCAGTATAGTTGCAGTAGTTATATATCTACAATATTATATATTTACAACTAAACAAATTTGTGGTATAATGTGTTTATACTGGGAATAGGCGAACTTGTGCCAAGATTTGGCACAAACAATGCATACGAAATGTGTGCTCGCCTAAATGACGTTTCCCTCTGCAACAAAGACTTTGTCTTAACTCAACAACAAAGGTGAACTATGAAAAAATCAATTTGGATAGCAATACTTGCACTGCTGTGCATCACAATGATTGTGCTTGCTGGTTGCGTTCAGCCAAAACCGCATGTGTGCCAAAACGCATGTGAAATTTGCAACGCTTGCAAAAACAGCAACTGCAAACTTCCTGAGTGTGCAAACAAGTGCCAAGGCCACACACCACACACTTGCAAAAACGCATGCACCACTTGCGGAAAATGCACAAACAACGCATGTAGCGAAAGTGCTTGCGCAGATAAATGCGCTGGACACACCGCACCACATGCTTGCCAAAACGTTTGTGATGATTGCAAAAAATGTACAAACAATGCTTGTACCGAAAGCGTGTGTGCAGACAAATGCACATGCGGACAAGTTGTTTACCACATCTGCACAAGCATATGCACAACCTGTGGCAAGTGCACAAATGCAAGTTGCCCCGAAGAAGTTTGTGCAAACAAATGCGATGGTCACACACCACCGCATGCTTGTCAAAACGTTTGTGACGAGTGCGCAAAGTGTACAAATGAAAATTGCACAGAGCAAGTTTGCGCAGATAAATGTCAAGGTCACGTGCCACCACACAGTTGCCAAAACGTTTGTCAGCAATGTAGCAAATGCACCAACGAAGATTGTGCCGAAGCAGTTTGCTCGGACAAATGCGATGGTCACCAACAAGAAACTGGCAAAATTCAACTGCAACTGACAGGCGCAAGCTTCGAAAGCATCTACGCCGAGTGGCTACCAATGGGCAATGCAACCTACAACGTCTACTGCGATGGCGCACTTGTGGACGCAATGCTCACACGTAACTACGGCACATACTTGCGCGTGGATATCGTGGGCGTAACCGCTGGCGAACACACAGTAAAAATTGTACCCGTGTTTGACGGCACCGAACAGCAAACTCCTGCTACCACCTTTAAAACAAATGTTACTGCGCACGTACGCGAAGGTTTTGCCTTTGTGGGCGGAACTGCAACTGGCGCCTACAACATGGATGGCACCTTGAAAGCTGATGCACGCGTGTTGTACGTCACAAACAACAACTTTGATACAGTCCAAATGGATATCCAAACGGGCAAAAGCACAGTAACAACTCAAACAGGTTTGCAAAACATTTTGCTTGCTCTCAAAAAGGGCTACGAAACAAAGCCACTTTGCGTGAGGTTTATCGGTAACATTGTTAACCCAACCATTCTGCAAAAGGGCGATTTGGAAGTGGATTGTAGCGATACCAAGTTTACCGGTGGCATCACTTTGGAAGGTATCGGCAACGATGCAACCTTCAACGGATTTGGCGTGCGCCTCAAAAACTGCAGTAATGTGGAAGTGCGCAACATCGGCTTTATGAATTGCGCAAGCGACGAGGGCGACAGCGTAAGTTTGCAACAAGACAACCACCACATTTGGGTGCACAACTGCGACTTTTTCTACGGAATGGCTGGCAGTGACGCCGACCAAGACAAGGGCGATGGCGCAATGGACTGCAAAAAATCCACCAACGTTACCTTTAGTTACAATCACTTTTGGGATACAGGAAAAAGCAATTTGCTTGGCGTAAGTGGCGAAGACACAACAAATTGCATCACTTACCACCACAACTGGTACGACCACAGCGACAGCCGTCATCCACGTGTGCGCACCGCAACAGTTCACGTTTACAACAACTACTTTGACGGCAATGCTAAGTACGGCATTGGCGCAACGGAAGGTTGCTCCATCTTTGTGGAAAACAACTACTTCAACAACTGCAAAAACCCAATGCTCATTTCCAAGCAAGGCACCGATGCTTTGGGTGACGGCACATTTAGTGGCGAAGATGGCGGTATCATCAAGGCATTTGGCAACGTGATTGTTGGTGGCAAAGCGCCAATACCACACAGCCAAAACGCAACAAGTTTCGACTACTTTGATGCAACAAGCAGAGATCAAGTTGTGCCAAGTAGCGTTGTTACAAAAAGCGGTGGCACAGGCTACAACAACTTTGATACTTCCGCATCGATGTACAACTACAACGTGCAATCTGCCGAAGATGCAAGGGATAACGTTATGGCTTGGGCGGGACGCGTTCAAGGTGGCGACTTCAAATGGACCTTTACCGATGCCGACAACAGCAGTTACGCAGTTAACCCCGAGCTCAAGCAAGCACTTGTTAGCTACACAGGCAAGGTTGTTTTGGGCGATACACCTGTTACACCCGATCCAAACCCAGGTGGAGATAACACCGGTGGCGACAATACTGGTGGCGGAGATAACACAGGCGACAACAACCAAGGGGATGGTGAAATCACACTTGGCCAAGTGAGCCATTCGTTTGAAAATGGCATCGAGTCGGACTACTTCACAATCAACGGCAACACTTCTTCCAGCAAGGGCACAGTTACCTACAACGGCACAACTTACACCACATGTTTGAAGATTGAGTCATCTACCAGCATCACATTTACCACAACGGAGACAATGCAACTGACACTTGTGTTGGGCGGTAGCAACAAATACACCATCAAGATTGATGGCGAAAAGGTAACGGGCTCCACCAACGTGATTGTTGTAACGTTGCAAGCTGGCACCCACACCATCACCAAGGCGGACACAACAAACCTGTTCTACATTGCTTTGGATGCGGTGGAATAAAACCTAATATTTGCAAAACAAAAGGGACGATAAATTCGTCCCTTTTTTGTTGATACGTGGTTGATTTTTTGAGAAAAATTTGCACATCAAGAAATCTCGTCCATGCGCTCTGGTTGCTCAATAAAGATTGCTTGTTTGTACTTTGGAGAATACAATACATAAATATTCCTATCCAAATATTTGTTGTAGTAGTGTACTGCCATCAATCCTACTGAACGTCTTGTATAAAACGAACGGGGCTCTAAAGTTATTTTTTTCTTTTCGTGCTTTACAGTTATTCGATAAATATGTTCGCGAATTGAACCAGGCATATCGGCTGTCTTTGTCATCATACCTTCTACCAAAACTGCATCTTCCATCCAAAGTTTGATATGCTTGCGTTGACGTACTTGGATGATTGTTAGCCAAATCCAAAATCCCCAAACAGCCAAACCGAACACAAGTGCAAAAATAAATACGTTTACGCCGTCTACGAAGTACCAATCCTCGATTGGTACAAAAATCAAAAAGGCCAAAAAGAAAAGTGTACATATGCCTACCAGAATGTTAATCGCCACAAGCAAGGCCATGTTCATTAGTTTTCCGTACTTGAACGTACCAGTAATTTTACAGTTATTTATTTTCATAGTTGCTTTGATTTGTAAATATATTTTTTAGTTTTGCAAATACGTGTTGTGTTTTTTAGTCGTCGGTGTCAAGATTGGAATCGGTATCATTGGAAAGATACTTCTTTGAAATCCAAAAGCGTTCGCAAAGTTGCTTGCACTTGAATTGGGCAATTTTTTTATGTTTTACAAGATATTTTGCCGTACTCCTTGAAAGTGCAAATTGATAGTCGAAGCATTTTTTGATGGTTACTTTTATTGTTGGATAACGTTTCATCAATTGCCTAAAAGCGTAGTTGCCAACACCAAGCTTTGCGCCCTTTGTATTGTTGGCACAAATTGTTAGGCGCCACCCTTTGTTCGTTCCTGTGAGATTTAGTTCTTCCACAACAAATCTGTTGATAGCTCCAACTTGATAAGTCTGCTTGATTCCCAGTCTACCAATCCCAAAACAGAATGTTATAGTTTCATCGGTAAGTACACTGCGAGGGCCAATGGTAAGTGTCAATACAATGACAACAACAGAGATGGATGAGAAAATTGCTATTGTGGGAACAACATACTCAGGTAGTTGTGTTATCATGATGGGCAAGGTTATTGCAAGCAGTACCAATGTCCAGCCAACCATAAACCAAACCATAAACATATCGTAGATAATAACTTTTTTCTTGTTCATTGTGTAATTTTCTTTGGGTAGCTTTGATTGCAATTGCTTTGAATATAACTACCGAATTAATAACTATCTTTATTGCTTTCCGCAAGTTTTGTTGATACGTGTTGTGATTTTTTGAATCTTTGTTTGCAAACGTTTGCAAATCTACTTTGCCTTTTTTACCTTGTAAATGCGGTATGACTCGGAGTTGAGCCACACTTCGTAGGTGTCGTTAGCAAGGCAGTAGTAGTGACCGCTAAGGTGACCAATACCGTAAGCAATGTCCTCCTCGTCGGCGGAAATCAAACCGGAGTCCGCGCCCCTTGTCGCACTGGAAATGATGGACTTGGCAAGCTCTACAACATCGGTATCTTTGGGTAGTTTCAGTTGCTTGATAACCCTTTTGGCATCATGCTCGAAGATGAACAGGTCATCGAGATGGGGAACAATTTCCTGTTGCAACTTTTCCATTTCTTCCCTTGCTTGCTGTGCAAAAAGTTCCGCTACATAGGTAAGGCCTTTGTACTGAACAAATACCAATGCGCTTTCCGCAGGGCGTGCTTGATGAGCGTGTAGCCCACTGCCATAGGGGATCAATGCACAGCCAATGTTTTGTGCTTCCAGGTGTTTTTTGAACTCTTCCGCTACTCCAGCGGACAGTTGACAGCAAAAGCAAAAGTCATCATCTTGTATTTCGCGCAGATGGCGCTTGCCACAACGCGGACAACGCTTTTCGGTTGTTTGAATATTACAGTTTTCGCAGTAGTAAACAGTCATTGTCTATTCCTCCTCTGCAAGTTTTTGCAATGCAAGGTAGTCTACCTTGGCCATTTTTGTTAGGGGTAGTTTGTCCAAAACAACAACGCTTGCTGGCACCGAGTAGCGCATAAGCTTTGCTTTGCAATGTTCGATAACAACGCGCTCCAAATTGCTTGGTGAGTTGTTGCAAGCAAGGGTTACAAAGGCCTTGAGATAGGTTTTGCCGTCAACCTTGAAAGGTACAACGCAACAATCGGCAACAAAACTTAGCTCGGCAATGCAACTTTCCACTTCGGATGGGAAAACGTTTACTGCGGCAATCTTGACGGAACGTTTTTTGCGGTCAACAAGGTACAAGTAGCCGTTGTCATCGAGATAGCCAATGTCGCCCGTTTGTACACCGCCATCCGCCAAAACGCAAGTTGTGCCATCCAAGTAGCCACTTGTTGCACCTGGGGAGTACAAAATCACTTCGCCCTTTTGGTTTGGGGGAAGGGCGTTGCCACTTTCGTCCACAATTTTGACGGAGCAACCTGGCATTGGCTTGCCACAACTGTTCTTTTGGTAGAAGTCGTAGTTGTTTACAACGCACACACCGCAAGTTTCCGTAAGGCCGTAGCCACGCATAAGCTTGCCTGTGCTACCATTTTTGGCAAGAATGGCGTCCACATCCTCTACCAAGCTTTCCTCCAAAAAGTCGCCACCGCACCAAATGACATCCAATTTTTTGAGATGGGGTTTGTCCAAAAGCTTTTGGCGGAGCATCTTTTTGAGCATGGCTGGCACCACCGCCCAAAGCGTTACGTTGTGTTTTTTGATATACGTGTTGACAATTTTGCAATCGAACCTTGGTACAAGCACTACCGAGTAACCCAACAAAAGTGGGGTGTGCACGCCGGCACAAAGGCCATAGGCATGGAACACTGGCAACGTCACAAGGGAGTAGCAATCGATGGTTTGGCTTGGGTGGTACATCTTTTCGATGCAGTCCGCCGTACCGTTCAAGGCATCGTTGGTCAACGTTACAATTTTGGATTTGCCTGTTGTGCCACCGCTATGCATGTAGCATACAATTGCACTGCCGTCCGTTTGTGTTTCCGTTGTGCCACCAATAAGCATTTGTTTGTAGTTGACCACGCCAAAAATACGTCTTGTGGTAAGTGCCGAGTACAATGCAAAAATTGGTTTGCGAAGGTACACGTAGTCGGCAATGGAGCAACGAATTAGCAGTTGATCGAAATTTGCAAGCTTGCGCTCGTCCTTGACAAGTGCATCGTAGAACAAAAGTACCTTGGAGTTGGTGGTTTTCAAGTTTTGTTCCAGTTGGTCGAGGGGCGTTACTGGGTGCACAATGTTTGCAATCATGCCCAACTTTGAGCATGCGTAAAATGCCACCAAGCTTTGTGGGCAGGTGGGTAGGTAAATTGTTACAACATCGCCCTTTTGCAAGCCAATGGATGCAAGTCCGTTGGCAAAAAGGTCGATATCGCGCAAGAAATCTGCAATTTTTGTTTTGCGATGGAAAAATACTATGTCGCCATTTTTGTTGGCGCGTTCGCGCAAAAGTTGATAGCAAGTCATTGTGGTACCTCTTGTAACAAGTTTACCACAACAGGGCATGTTTTGCAATAGTACAAACAAAAAAGGCACCTACAAATGTAGATACCTTGCGTGTTTTGGGGATAAAAATCTATTACAAAAGTGGGATAACATCCAAAAATACGATGTCTTCGCGCTTTGCTGCATCGCCTTCGGCAAGTACAAATGCCTTCTTTTGGATTGTGCCACCGGCAAGTTTTACGATTTCTTCCAAGCCAACCAAACTGTTACCTGTGGAAACAACGTCGTCGATGATGCCAACTTTTTTGCCTTTGAGTAAATCTGCATCGAACTTGGAAAGGTACAAGTGTTGCTCTTTGCCAGTTGTGATGCTGGAGCTGATAACAACGTCCAAACCATCTTGCATGTAGAGCTTTTGGGATTTGCGTGCAACGGCGTAGTAGTCGTGACCAAGCTCGCGCGCAATTACGTGTGTAAGTTGCAAGCCTTTGCTTTCCGCTGTGAGCAAAACATCGCAATCAGCAACAAGCTTTGCAAGTTCCTTACCGCAATGCTCTGTCATCTTGCTGTTGCCATGAAGATTGAAAAATGCAATTTTGATTCCACTTGGAAGTGGCAAAATGGGCAAATCTGCTTTGTAACCTTTGATGTTGAGTGAATAGAATTCCATAGTGATGTTCTCCAAATCGCATTTTTTAGTGTGCTGTTTAGCACCATTTTAGTGTACTACAATTGTCTGAGTTTGTCAACAAAAAGGTTTGTTGCAATGGCGGTATTTTGCAAAGATTTTGCTTGGCATTTTGCTAGATATCCACATTTTGCAAAACAACACCAACGTTTGCCAAAAAACTGCAACTGTGGTAAGATTGTAGCATGAAAATTACTTTTGACGTAGCTGCCACACTTGCTGGCAAAACCATAAAGCAATATTTTGAAATGGAAGGGCTTTCCACAACGGAAGTAAAGCGCTTTAAGTACGATGGGCACATTTTGGCCAACGGACAAAGCGTCACTGTGCGCTACCAAATGAAGTTGGGCGACAAAATGGAGTTTGCCACCAACGAGCGCCTTCAAACGCCCGCATTTGCCACAAATCCCGCCAAAGTGTTGTATGCCGACAAACACCTGTACGTTGCCTACAAACCCTACGGTGTGGCCATACACCCCGACCTTGCACATCACGCGGAAACCTTTGGCAATATGCTTGCCACCGCCTTTGGGGAAAACTTTGCTTTGCACATCATCACGCGCTTGGACAAAACCACCGATGGGCTTGTTTTGGGTGCGCTGGACGAAATTACCGCCCAAAGATTGAACGACATGCAGTTTAGGCACGAGATACACAAAACCTACCACGCAGTTGTACAAGGGTATTTGCAAGGCCAAGGCAAAATTGACCTACCGCTTGCGCGACAAGACAACAAAACGGTTGTTGCAAGTAACGGCAAAAACGCATTGTCCTTTTACAAAGCCATTACACATCAAGACAACACCACCCTTGTGGAGCTGACACTTGGCACGGGACGTACACATCAACTCAGAGCACACCTTTCCGCCATTGGGCACCCCATTGTTGGAGACAAACTCTACGGAGCAACCACCGATGGAAACATCCATCTAACCTGCGTACGACTTGAGTTTGCACATCCGCACACAAAGGAAACTGTTGTTGTGCAGTTGGATGAGAAAAATTTATAACAAAAAAATAATTTAGCAAAACAAAAGGCATCTCGCTTGAGATGCCTTTTTTAATTTTTTAATTAAAGTCTCCAGTACTTTTTGCGTTTGTGCTTTTCGTACGCTTCCAAGGGTTTACCGTCCTTGTAGCACAAAACGGCTGTTTCGCCATCAACAAGCCAGCCTTCCTCGACAATTTGCCACATAGGGGAGTCGGTAAAGGAGTCGCTGTAGTAGGTTTTGAAAGGTGCATCGGGGCAATGCAAGTTGTAGCCGTACACCTTCATGGGGCCGTAGTAGTAGGGGCCGGTGTACTCGCCAGTTTTGATGTCCATTTCCGATGCGATACACTTGATGCCCAAGCGTTTACACATTGGCTCTACCAAAAATCTTGGCGATGCGGAAATAACTACGTCGTCATCTTGGCGTTGATCGAGATACCACTTTTTGATGTGCTTTTGGTTTTTGTCCCAAAACTTTTCTACGTGCTTTTTCTTGTTGGGGATAAAAATCAAAAACCAACTCATAACTGAGGAAAACTTGCGGTTGTCAATAAGGTGCAAAAGGTAGCAAAGCGCAAAAAAGACTTGCACCACCAAAAGCAATGCAATGTAGGGGAAGCGTGCAAGGCAGTAGAAGTAGAATCTGCGCCAACAATTGCCCTTTAGTATTGTGTTGTCAAAATCGTATCCGTTCATATCTAACATTGTAGCACAAATTGTGCCGTTTTTCAAGTGGTAAATTTGCCAAGGAAACCTTTGCAAATTGAGTGAAACTCTGCAAGCAAAACAAAAGAGCAGCCAATTTGTTCGGTTGCTCTTGTTGCTTGTTACAAATTTGCTTGTCGAGCGTGTTACGCGTTGAGTTGAGCAAGCATAACTTCGAGGTCTACACCGTGAGCTGCTGCTGCTTCTTCAACTGTTTCTTGATGAGCCAAAAGGCAGTGGATGCATCCCATACCGTAGGAAGAGAAAACTGCTGCAGCTTGTGGCTTGATTTGCAAAACATCGATGATACGCATATCTTTTGTTATCATGGTTAGTGCTCCTTTTTGTTGGCAAATTGCCTATTTACATAAATATTTTACTATATTGTTGCCAATTTGACAAGTAGATAACTAAACATATAAAAATTTTATTTAGTTTGCCATTGCACGAAAGGCAAGGCGCCCGCATACAATAGTCACACGAGGTTAGATGGGGTGTTTGGTTACTTTGATTTGTTGCACGAGGTGGAATTGTTTTGCAAAAACGGCGTAGAGACGGGCATTGTTGGGGAAAGCACACTTGGGCAACACATCCCCTACATTTTTGTTGGCAACAAAAACGGCAACCGAATGATTGTTCAGGGCGCAATGCATGCAAGGGAACATCTAACAGCTCTACTTGTTGTGGGACTTGCCAAGCATCTTGTAAAAAACGACCATCTCAAGATGAATGGTGGAATCTACTTTGTGCCAATGACCAATCCAGATGGAGTGCGACTTTGCCAAGAGGGTGTTGGCTGGATTGACGACAAAGAACTTCGCACAAACCTTGTGGCAATAAATGGCGGTAGAGATTTTTCCCTGTGGAAGGCAAACGCCCAAGGGGTGGATATCAACGTCAACTTTGATGCCAAGTGGGCCAAGGGCACACAAAACACCTTTTGCAAGGGTGCGCAAAACTACGTTGGCAAGCATCCATTTTCCACAGCGGAAGCGCGGTGCCTTGCCGAATTTACCGAAAGGCTAAAACCTTGTGTAACACTATCTTACCACCTAAAGGGGGAGGAGGTCTACTGGGAGTTTGGCCAAAAGGGACACAGACGTTTTGCTGACGAGCGGTACGCAAATGCCATTGCAAAGTACACCGGCTACAAGGTGGTGGGCGCTGGCGGAAGCGTTGGTGGCTACAAAGATTGGTGTGTGCAAAAACTAAAAATTCCCGCTTTTACCATCGAGGTGGGTAACGACAAGTACCCACATCCCTTCCCATACTCCTTGTACTCCACCATTTTGCAACAAAACATCGACCTGCCAAGACGACTACTAAACAGCGTTGTTGAGGAGCGCAACGTTATCAAATCCCTCGGCTGGGAAGACGTGCTAAACGGCTAAAAACTAAACAAAATTGCAAAAATCGCAGATACGTAGTTAATTTTACCATTGACAAGAGTACCAAGTCGTGGTATGCTTGTGGTATGAAAACAAACGTCAAGTGCGATTTGCACGTTCACACAAACTTTAGCTACGACAATCCACCAACAAACACAATGGAGCAAAACGTTGTTAGCGCAATAGAAAAGGGTGTTGGTGTGGTTTGCTTTACCGATCACATCGAGTGTTGCCACCTAAACACCTTTTGCGAGTTTCCCTTTGCCGAGCGCAAGCGCGAATTCGACCGCCTTGTTGCAAAGTATGGCGACCAAATCAAGTTGCTACTTGGTTTTGAAATGGGCAGTCCGCACCACCATCCAAAACAACTGGCCTTTTTGCGTAGTCTCGAACCAGACATGATAATTGGCTCGGTGCACTTCCCCTGCGACTACAACCACTTTGACTACCGCTTGAGCGACGTTGAGTACGAAAGATTGTACGACCAAGAGGTACGCAAAATGGTGGAGTTTGGCGGTTTTGACGTTTTGGGACATGCCGACATGCCAAAAAAGTACCATCCAAACTACCAACAGGACGTGGAGTTTTTGACGGAAACGTTGCGCATTTGCGTAGAACGTGGCATTGTTCCGGAGCTAAACACATCTTCCCTGCGCCAAACAAACGTTCCATCGGTCACTGCGGAAAGCATGATTAGCGCAAAAATGGCGCACGTTTACGCAAGTTTGGGCGGAAAGTACGTCACAATAAGTAGCGACAGCCACAACTACCAAACAATTGGTAGCCATTTTGACCAAACCTACCAACAAATCCAGGACGTTGTTAGCTTGTGCTACTTTGAAAAGGGCAAGTTGGTGGAGTTGAAATAAACTCGACAAAATATTTCCATGCTAACGCAAGATAGGCCCTCTCAGGCACTACGTGCCAGCTCTCCCAAAGGGCGAGCCTTCACTTGGTTGTTTGAATTATGTCATCGCGCCCTACAATTAGCAATTTCCGTTGGATTAAGTCAATGGTAACATGCGGACGAGCACAGCTCGCCCCTACGTTGTTTGATTTATACGGGCGGATATGGAATCCGCCCCTACAATCACATCTTTGTCTGCAAGGAAAATAATGCAAAATCACCAAAATATCATTTGCCACCCAAATAGGTGGCATTTTTTGTTTGATTGATGTTCTTTCGTTGACAATCAAACAGTACAGTTTTATATACATATTTTATTTATTTGATTAGCAGTGTGGTTGTTTTATTGACATTTTTTTGGTGTAGTAGTACAATTTGGTATATCTTTTGTTTGAGAGGAACATCATGGATAAAATTCAAGTAGAAAAAAAGTGGAATAAACTTTGGAACGAACAAAAAGTTTACTCCTTCAACGAAAAGGACGTAGACAACAAACACTACGTTTTGGAAATGTTCTCTTACCCAAGTGGCGCAAAATTGCACATCGGTCACTGGTATAACTACGGCCTTACCGATAGCTACGCTCGTTACCAAATCATGAAGGGCAAAAACGTGTTCCAACCAATGGGCTTTGACGCGTTTGGTTTGCCTGCGGAAAACTACGCCATCAAAACTGGTGTACACCCACAAGACTCAACATACCACAATATTGCCGTTATGGAAGAACAACTCAAAAACATTGGCGCAATGTTCGATTGGGATCACGAAATCATCACTTGCTCCCCCGAATACTACCGTTGGACACAATGGATATTCTGCGAGCTTTACAAGCATGGCTTGGCATACCGCAAAAAGGCGCCTGTAAACTGGTGCCCAAGTTGCAACACCGTTCTTGCAAACGAGCAAGTTATCGATGGTCATTGCGAAAGATGCGATAGCCAAGTTATCAAAAAGGACCTTACCCAATGGTTCTTCAAGATTACTGCCTATGCAGAGGAACTCCTTCAAGGCTTGGACGGTCTTGACTGGCCAGAAAAAACCAAGGCAATGCAACGCAACTGGATTGGCAAGTCTGTTGGTGGCGAAATTGTGTTCACACTTGCTGATGGAAGCGAATCTTTCAAGGTGTTTACAACACGTGCGGACACATTGTTTGGTTGCACCTACGTTGTACTTGCGCCAGAGCACGAACTTGTAAAGCGCATCACAACAGCCGAGCACATTGACGAAGTTAACGCTTACTGCGACGAAGTTGCAAAGACTAACGAAATTGAACGTCTTTCCACCGCAAAGGAAAAGACAGGCGTGTTTACTGGTGCCTATGCAATCAACCCAATCAATGGTGAGAAGGTAGAAATTTGGATTGGCGACTACGTACTTGCAACCTACGGCACAGGCGCAGTTATGGGCGTACCAAGTCACGACGAACGCGACTACAAGTTTGCTAAAAAGCACGGCTTGGGTATCAACCGCGTTATCAAGGGTGCAACAGCAGACGTGGACGACAGTTTGCCTTTCTGCGAATATGGCGTGATGGTAAACAGTGGCGAGTTTGACGGCATGACAAGCGAACAAGGTCGTGTTGCCGTTGTGGAAAAACTTGCCGAAAAGGGCCTTGGCGAAATCAAAACAAACTACCGTCTTCGCGACTGGTTGGTATCTCGTCAACGTTACTGGGGTGCACCAATCCCTGTAATCCATTGCCCACATTGTGGCGAAGTGCTTGACGAAAACTTGCCTGTTATGCTTCCTTACGACGTAGAGTTCAAGCCAGACGGAACAAGTCCACTTGCAAAGCACGAAAAATTCATTCACGACGTTACTTGCCCCAAGTGTGGAGCAAAAGCAACTCGCGATCCAGATACACTTGATACATTTGTTTGCAGTAGTTGGTACTTCCTACGCTACCCAGATGCACACAATGCCGACAACGCTTGGGATACATCTTGGATTGACAAGATGCTTCCAGTAGACAAGTACGTTGGTGGCGCAGAGCACGCTTGCATGCACTTGCTTTACGCACGCTTCTTTACAAAGGCACTCCGCGACATGGGTTATTTGCACTTTGACGAACCATTTAAGTCACTTGTTCACCAAGGCGTAATCTTGGGTCCAGACGGCAACCGCATGAGCAAATCTCACGGCAACGTTGTTAGCCCAGACGAATACGTAAACACCTACGGCGCGGACGTGTTTAGATGCTACCTTGCATTTGGCTTCAAGTACACCGAAGGTGGCCCATGGAACGACGATGGTATCAAGGCGCTCAACAAATGGTTGGATCGCGTGGAAAGATTTGCACTTTCCGCTTATGGCGAATACCCAACAACAAACGACTTTGGCCCAGCGGAAAAGGAACTCAATCGCGCAAGACATTGCACAATCAAGGCGGTTGACAACGACTACCCAGAGTTTTCCTTTAACACAGCGGTTGCTCGTATGATGGAACTTGTAAATGCAATTTCCAAGTACGATGGTCAAAAGGTCAAGAACGCGCAACTCTACCGCGAAACAATCGACGACCTTTTGAAACTGCTCACACCACTTGCACCACACTTGACGGAAGAGTTGTGGCACCAAACAGGCCACACAACATCCATCGTTGTGGAAAAATTCCCTGTTTGTGACGAAAGCGCAACCAAGGCAAGCGAAGTGGAATTGCTTGTTCAATTCAACAGCAAACCAAAGGCACGCGTAACACTTGATGCAACTTTGGCACCTGCACAAATCCAAGAAGTTGTTTTGGCGGACGAAAAGGTAGCGGAACTTTTGAACGGTGCAACACCAAAGAAGGTTATCGTTATCCCCGGCCGACTTGTAAACATCATTTTATAATAACTAAATTAACTTGATACTTTACGGTGAAATTTGCAAAAGTTTCACCGTAATTTTTTTGTCCATTTTGCCAAGATGTTTGCAAGCTACTGACAACTTGATTAGTGTCCAGCGGAAAGCACTTTTTGTCTGTTGGTGGAAAAATTTGTTAGAATTTTGATATAAAAATGTTTGACAAACAAATGTGTGTTGTGATAATGTGGAAACATCTTTTCTTCCAAAGCAGTAGTAGATCAAAACCCATTGATACCCCCTAATTTAGACACCAATTAAAAAAATTTAATGGAGGATAAATCTATGAAACACGAAAGCAATGTTCAAACACATGAACAAACTTCGGGAAAACCTGTCTGCAAGTTGGACAAGTTTTTCGGCGTAACAAAGGCTGGTTCTACCATCAGAACGGAAATTGTTGCAGGTATTGTTACATTCCTTGCAATGGCCTACATTTTGACGGTTAACCCCAACCAATTTTTCTACGCTGGAACAAGCGACCCCCGATGGACATCCGTCTTTATGGCAACAGCATTTGGTGCAGTTATTGGCACATTGCTGATGGCTATTTGGGCAAAGTTGCCTTTAGCTCAAGCATCGGGCATGGGACTCAACTCAATGGTAGGTACCGTTATTGGTGGTGGCGTTGGCGCATTTTCCACCTACGTGTTCGAGTTTACCCTTGCTAACGCAATGTTGATGGTGCTTATTTCTGGCGTTATCTTCTTGCTTTTGTCCATAATCCCCGTCAAGGGCGTTTCCTTAAGACAAAAAATCTTCGAGGGTATCCCAGCGGGCATCAAAACTGCAATCCCTGTAGGCATTGGCTTGTTCATTGCGTACATCGGTATGCAAAATGCTGGATTTATCGTTACAAACGGCTACACACAAGTTGGTATGATTAGCTTTAGCAACTGGGAGTTGCAAACAATCAACTGGGCTGCAGGCACTCAAACAACACCTGCAACCGCAATTGTTATGTTGATTGGTCTTGTTTCCATTGCAATCCTTTCCCACCTCAAAGTTAAGGGTGCGGTTATCATTGGTATCCTTGTGGCAACATTGGCAGGTATTCCTTTTGGCGTAACAAACCTTGACGTTGTTGCTGGCAAAGTAGATGGTATCACTTGGAAGTTCTGGGAAAACTTCGAAACATTCTTTACTGGCGAAGTGTTCCTTGCTCCTTTCAAGGGCGGTTTTGACTTCCCCGAAGGTAGTTTGTTTACAGTTATCATGATCATCATCTCCATGAGTATGATTGACATGTTCGACACAATGGGCACTTGCGTTGGTTGTTGCTCCGCTGCAGGCTTATTGGACGAAAACGGCACACCACGCAACTACGCACAAATCATGTATGCCGACTCTGTTGCTACTTGCACAGGCGCGCTTTTGGGTACATCCACAGTTACTACATTTGTAGAATCTGGTTCTGGTATTGCCGAGGGTGGTAAAACTGGTTTGACTGCTCTTTCCACAGCGGTAATGTTCTTCCTTGCAATTTTTGCTTTGCCATTGTTTGCGATGGTTCCAAGTGCTGCAACAGCATCTGCTCTTGTTTACGTTGGCGTATTGATGATGAAAAACATCAAAAACGTAGACTTTAGCGATATTCGCATTGCTGTTCCTGCTTTCTTGGCAATTGCATTGATGCCACTTGCTTACTCCATTACAACAGGTATTGGTATGGCGATTTTGTCCTACGTTGTTATCAGCGTTTTGTGCTTTGTATGCGAACTTGTTAGATTTGCCATCACAAAGAAAGAAGAACACAAACCTGCATGGAATGTTTCCGTTGTAACAATCATCATTTCTTTGTTGTTCTGCGTGTACTTCTTTGTACCAGTTGCCATCTAACAAACGAAACTAACAATAAAAATAAATGCACTCACAATTTGTGGGTGCATTTTTTGTTTTGTGTCAACTGCAAATTTTGTGTATACAATCTTTGCGTTGTGTGGTATAATGAAGATATCAACCAAAAGGAAAACACAACTATGCAATTTTACAAGCACGCAACACCAATGGGAATTGGCAACACACCACTGCTCCCCTACGAAGAGGACTTTGATGCGGACATCTTTTTCAAGCAAGAAAGCATGAACGTGACCGGCTCCATCAAAGATAGGCCTGCTCTTGCCATGATTTTGCAAGCACAAAAGGAAGGTTTGCTAACACCCGGTTGCACCATTGTGGAAGCAACAAGCGGAAACATGGGTATTTCCCTTGCCTACATCGGCAGACAACTTGGCTACAAGGTACTTCTTACCATGCCAGACAACATGTCCATAGAGCGCAAGCAACTTTTGCAAGGACTGGGTGCGCAATTGGTGCTTACCGAAGCATCCCTCGGTATGCAAGGGGCTGTGGATATGGCGGAGCAACTTGCTCAAAACGCCAACCACGTGTGGCTAAAGCAGTTCGAAAACAAGGCAAACGTTGTTGCCCACTACCTATCCACCGGTAAGGAAATTGCCGGACAAATTGGCAAGGTGGATATTTTTGTTGCGGGCATTGGCACAGGTGGCACATTGATTGGTGTTGCCAAGCGTTTGAAGGAAGTTTACCCCGAGTGCAAAATTGTGGGCGTTGAGCCAGCTAATTCCCCAGCAATTTCCCGTGGAGAAAAGGGCGCACACAAAATCCAAGGCATTGGCGCGGGATTTGTGCCCAAAATCTACAGCAAAAAGGTGGTTGACGAAATTCAACTTGTCACCGATGACGAGGCAATGGACAAATTTTTGCAACTCAACAAAAAGCTTGGCTACTGTTGCGGAATTAGCTCGGCAGCAAACATTGTTGTGTGCGAACGACTTGCACAAATGCCACAAAACAAGGGCAAAAACATTGTAACTGTGTTCCCCGATGGTGACGACAGATACGAAAGCTTGCTGAAAGTGAGTAACTAAAATTTGAGCGAAGCGCACATGCGTTTCGCTTTTTTTGCTGCCACGATGTAGCAGTTGCGCAAATTTGATCAGCAACTGCAATAGATGTGCTCTTGTTGCGCAAAGGCACCTTTGATTATTTGCACTTTTGTAGCAGGGCAAGCAAAAACATCGCAACTATTTTCCCCAAAGCAGTTGCATTTTTCCGCAAATTGTAGTATTATAATCAAGCATCTGGGTGTAGCGCAGTTTGGTAGCGCACTAGACTGGGGGTCTAGGTGTCGCAGGTTCAAGTCCTGTCACACAGACCAGAAATAAACACCTCCCTTGTGGAGCGCAACAACAAGACCAAGCAAGAAGCTTGTTCTTTTTTTGTTGCTTCGTTTGGGTCGGCCTTTGGGTTGTCTTTACGCAGGAGATTGAAATAACGTGACGTTCGCATGCGCTCACTATTCCGTCGCTTTGCTCCTTGCAAGCCCCTGTCACTCAGACCAGAAACAAAGGCCTTCCCTATTGGTCGCAAAACTAAAGGATAATCGCAAAGATTGTCCTTTTTTGTTTTGCTACTGTTGGCTGTTTGCTTACCCTTTGCATAATAGTAGGTCGACCTTTAGTTTGCAACACTTGTGGCAGTAATTTTCGCAAAATCATTGAAATGCCGTCAAATGTGTGGTATAGTTAAAGTAACAAACATCAAAGGAGCTAAAAAATGGCTATCATTTTTGCAACTGACGAGCAATACTATTTTGGCGGTGACGTCGACTTTACAGCGGACGAGATTGTTGAGGCTTTCAAAAAGCACCCCGAGGCAACCATTCTGCCCGAAGAACTACCCAACGAAGCATTTTGGGAAGCAATCCAAAAGTTAGAAAAAATGGGCGAAAAGGAGCTTGCGGAGCAGTTGTTGAGGCTCTACGGAAAAACGACAGTCGACCTTTACTTCGATTTTTCCTTGCCGGCTGAAGGTCACTCCTTCCAATGCGATCCCGACTTGCCCAGATACGGCTACTGCTCCAAGGCAATGCGCGCCTATGCCAAGCTTGTGGAAAACACAAACCGTTGGGACTACCACTCGGCAATGACCCTTGCGCGCAGAAGAAAGAAGTAACATCCAGCCATCCCCAAAAAAGCGTTGCCAAATGCTAATCGCCTAGATTGGTATCGCTGTAAATTAGCCATAACAAAAAATAAAGGACAATCTAAATGGTTGTCCTTTTTGTGTTTTTGCAAATTTTGTTTGTTAACCATTGGTTGACAAACTATTTTTTAAATTTGTTTGACTTTTGGCATATCGATGTGCTACAATGCCATCAACAACAGCACAGGAGGGCGCTATGCACGTTGGAGAATACATCAAATACCGCAGAGAACATCTTGGCTACACTCAACAACGAGTGGCTGACGATTTGGCAGTTAGTAAACAAGCAGTTTACAAATGGGAAAAGAAGTTGGCCATGCCAGACATCATGATATTGCCTGCTTTGGCGGGCGTTTTACGAGTTTCACCACGCATGATTGTAGACCTAATTTGGCTCTATGGCGAGGAGAATTTGGTTAGGCACTTTATTTTTGTGTCCGTAAACGAGCCAAGTGGCGAACATTACACCATCCAAGCGTACGAGTTTGACGACTTTGACGTTGCATCCAAATTGTTCGAGGATATTTGTGCAGGCAAAAACCCCAACGTGATGGATGTGCTTGCCGACTACAAAAAGTACGATCCAGCAAGAACTTTTCAAGTGACAATGACGGAAACTGCCTACGATGCTGATGGAGTAGAGCCCACCAATAGCCTACTGATTGACTCCTTCGACTTGACATCACTTATCTAAACTCACACAGAACACAAACAAAGGAGATTTGCTATGTACATTGTAACCAGAGAACTACGTGACGAATTTATCAACGGACTTGCTGTCAATTTTTCCTACGCAAGACGCCTTCTCACCATGCAAATTGGTAGTGTGAGCGACATTTCTTTTGGCGCAACACATTTGTTCCTTGCGGGCACACCATTTAGCAGACAACATCGCATGACAAATGCCCCTGCGATTGCATCCGCATTGGAGCCATTGTGCTTAAAAATTTGGAACTACTTCTATATGGACAACGCACCATCAAACCAAGCTGAGTTTGACCTGTTCCACAAGGAGTGTTGCCACATGTTTTTGGACATCTTTGCGAGCCATGGCTACCATCACAACTACGGCAATGCACAAAAATTTGTAAACGTTTTGTTTAAGTACCTGTCTTGCTACAGCGATGCTTTCATGTTTGAGAAAAAGTTTCAATTTTGCCACATGGCGCTTGATGGCTTTACCTATGCTGGTGGCTACCGTCTTTGCTACTACCGTGACGTTGTTTGCGAGGAACGTCGCACCAACCAACACTTGACATCTTGGAGTAAACTGACCGAAAGCGAGTACGACGAAATTGCAAACAAACTTGCAACTCACGTTGCAAAGCACCCAAAAACCTACAATACATATCTCCGTTTTTGCCACTCTCTTGGACTATTTACACGTGTTGAATTGCTGAAAAACGACTACGTGTTGACGATTTTCGAAGCAGAGTTCTTCATTTGGACAATTGCCAAGAACATGCAATCGGAAGATGCTAACGGTAACTATATCTACACAATACCATTTGTGAGAAATGTCTGCAACTTGTTAAAGTAGCATGATTGCACCCTGTTTTTGCAACAAAAATGTCCTTGCAAATTGCAATGCTTTTGTGCAAGTTGATACATATTTTAAGACCACACAAAAATGCTTTATTACTAGAAATCAAGGGCCAATCCTCAATGGATTGGTCTTTTTTTTGCGCAAAAAACGCCGATACGTGGTTGATTTTTGTGTAAAATTGTATCAAAATACACTGCTTTGTCAATACTAAAAACGAGGTGACTTATGAGAAAAATTGGCGAAAAGGTGGCGCTTGTTGCGCAAATTTGTGTGGCTATCATTTTTGTGATTGTGGCAATGCTTTACGTTGCGGAAATCATACCGCAAAACGTTTTGCAGGATAACACCATTTTGTTTGTGATGATGGCAGTTTTGGCGATCATTTTTGCGGGTACATCGGTGTACCTTGTGTATATGAGTTTTTCCGAAGCGCAAAACATCAAGCGTATTTTGCTACATGCCGATAGCAAAAGCGCAACCACAACAAACGTCAAAGTGGTAAACAAAATTGCATTGAGTTGCGCTGACAGAATTGACGGAGTGCACATCAAAAAGATAAAAATTCGCGCGGACGAAAAGCGTGGGTTTGAAGCAACCTTTGTTGTGGGCGTTTCCGCATCGTCTGTTACCCCTGTAATCGAGCAGTTGCGGTGCTTGATTGAAGACAGTTTCAAGGATACGCTGGGGTTGACTTTCAACACCATCACATTTGAAGTGGCCAAGATCAAACAAGCCAAAGCTGACATCAAAAAAGCGCAAAAACGTGCAAAGGCATTGACGGATGGAACCGAGCAGGTACAGGACTTGTACCAAAATCCTACTGGCGAAAAACCTACCGATATTTCGCTACCTTTACCAGCGGAAAGCCTCACTTTACAATCCGCAGGTTTTACAACCGATGAACCATTTGACGAACAAGTGGACGATTTTGGCCAACACATTGATGAAACACAGACAGATACCGCCGATTTAGATACTGATGTCGATATCCCAACTGTTGGCGAAGATGTCGCCGAGCAAACTGTTGACGCGCCATTGGACGGCTCAACAAACGACCAAACAATGGAAACACCAATTGACGATGACTCCAAGCTTGGTTAAGCACAAGTAAAAGCCAAAGTTAGTTTTGAACCTTTTTGGTAAAACAAGATTGTTGCAAACTCAATATCACAAATAAAGAAAATCCGTGGAACTCTCCACGGATTTTTGATTTGATTTTTCATTGAATTTTAAAATTTAAAACTGTTTTAACGGTGTTTGATGGTCGTAAAATTTCCGCTTTCAAATCGTCATTTTCGCCCCATTTTTACCGCATTGAGGTTGCATTGGAGGCTGGAAAGGTGTTGCAAAACTACACTTTTATGCACAGAAGTGATAATTTAAGTGCTACTTTTGTAGTTGTTAAGCCCCACTTTTGTGTACTAACGCTTGGTTTTGAAATAGTCGGTGAGTATTTGAGAACACTCCTTGTCGCAAATGCCACCTTGGATGTTCAAGTGGTGGTTTAGGGTGTTGCCGATGTGCTCAGCAAGGTGGATACATCCTGCACCGCTAAGGTCAAATGCGCCAAAATACAAGTTGGAAATACGTGCATTGTAGCAAGCACCAAGGCACATCACGCATGGCTCGAGTGTTACGTAAAGGGAGCAACCTGTAAGTCGCCAGTCATTCAGCGCTTGGCACGCTCTGGAAATTGCCACAACTTCGGCATGTTCCACTGCATTTTTAGATGCATTGCGGGTGTTGTGGGCAACGGCAATCACTTGGCCATCCTTTACCACAATGGCACCAATGGGCACTTCGTCCTCGCTTGCGGAGATTTTTGCCTGCTCAAGGGCAAGCATCATAAATTTTTGTTGTTCGGTCATATTTTCCCCATTAGTCCAGCTTTGCTCTGGCAATTTGGTTGTTGATAATCTTCATCATTTGCGCATCTACCTTCAGAACCTTGCGGTCGTAGGTGTAGATTCCGTTAACTTCGTCCTCGACATCGCTAACTTGTGTGTACACTGTTGCGGAAAGACCCTTGGAAATTAGGCGAAGAACATCGCGCTCGTACAGTTTTTTGAGGCCATCGTTGAAATCTTTTTGTGTTTTGAAGGTTTTGTAGCTATAGGTGTGGTCGGGATTGAATGAGTGCTCCATATCTTTGTAGACATATCCACCAAATTCCGTCAAGCAAACAACGCGGTTTTTGTCCTTTTTGAGGCGCACTGGCTTGAAGTAGACGTGCATACTCTTGATATCTCCGCCACCTTGGTCGTGCCAGCCACTTGCATGGTCTACTGTGCGAGTTGGGTCAAATTGTTTTGTCCACTCGGCAACTTTGTTGGCATCAAATTGGCCCCACGCTTCGTTGAAAGGCACCCACATTGCAATACTTACGCAGTTGTAAAGCTGATTGAGCATTTCTTCGTACTCGGCCCAGTATCTATCGCGACTTTCTTGCGCTTGACGAGAGAAAAGCTTGTAGTTGTTGTCTTTGATTTTGTCAATGCCAACATTTGGCACAATCAACGTCATCCATTTGTGTTGTTTTGTGCCACCGCTGGGCATATCTTGCCAAACAAGCATGCCAAGACGATCGCAATGGTAGTACCAACGCATGGGTTCAACCTTGATATGCTTGCGGAGCATGTTGAAGCCAAGATCCTTCATCCTTTGAATGTCGAATATCAGCGCTTCGTCACTTGGTGCGGTGTAGAGGCCATCCGACCAATAACCTTGGTCAAGCAAGCCATTGTGGAAGATTGGTTGGTTGTTCAACATCAAACGTAGATACTTGCCAAAGCGCTCGTAACCAAATTTGCGCATACCAAAGTAGCACATAACTTCGTCACGACGTGTGATAAGCTTGAGATTGTACAAAAATGGCTCATTTGGGGACCAACTTTTGAAGTCGGCAGGCATTTGCACCACAATTTTGCCCTTGCCGTCCGCTTTGGCAACTTCCGTTTCGCCATCAAGCACAACACAAGTAACACTTTCGTCTGTTGAGCAAACGGGCAACACAACAACTTGAGCGTTGTCGTAGTCGGGAATGATTTTTACGCTCTCAATGTATTGCTTGGGCACGCTTTCCATCCACACAGTTTGCCAAATGCCACTTTGTGGAGTGTACCACATGCCTTTGCGGTGGGTTGATTGCTTGCCGTTGGTGTGGTAGCTTGTGTCGGTAAAGTCTTGCACGCGAACAATCAAAATGTTTTCGCCATCCTTGAGCGCAGGGGTGATATCCGCAGCAAAACTGTTGTAACCGCCAACGTGATGGCACACGTTTTTGCCATTGACAAACACGTCGCAAATGCAGTCTACAGCACCGAAATGCAACAAAACCACATCTTTAACAAAGGCTTTTGTAAGTGTTAAGGTGCGTTTGTAGAACAAATACTCCCCTGGATTGAGTTGACGATTAACTCCGGAAAGTGGACTTTCGGGCGAAAATGGCACCAAAATCTTGCCATCGTAGTGGATGGGGAAGTACTCGTTTTGAGTGATGGCGTATTCCCAATGGCCGTTCAAGTTGACGTAGCTTTTGCGCACAAACTGTGGGCGTGGATACTCTTGCAAAGGCTTGTCTGTTAGATTTTCGCCCCAAGGTGTTGTAAGTTGTTGTAGTGCCATGTTTTACCCCTTTACTTGCCAAAACGGCAAAGTTTCAGTATAGTAAGACTATTGTACCACAAAATTGCCAAGATGTAAACGGGCCTTTGGAAAAAAGAGAAATTTGTTGCGCTTGCACCATCAAAAGTAATATCTTTGCTAATGATTGCGCAAGACATCGGCAAAATGACCTGCAATGGTGTGCAATTTGTGCGGTTGGGCAAGTTTTTGCACAAAAGTTTGGCATACAAACGCAAAGGTGTTGAAAGTTGCGCCAAAATGTGATAAAATAGTAACATAACAAGGCAAAATTAGCCATTTTTAATTTTGCAGGTGGTTTTTTGGCCTTCAAATTGTCCGTTTGGGACGTTTTGACGGTAAAATTTGACTAAAAATCAAGTCCGCACTAGCAAATTATGGGCTAAAATGAGGTAGAAATGAGAACAAAAGCTAAATTCGAAAAGGTATCGCTTGAAACATTTTTGCAAAGTGGAACAGAGCAAACCTACAACAACATCCTTTTACCAAAGCGTGCCACAGCAAAAAGTGCCGGCTACGACTTTTTTGCACCAACGGACATCGACCTTGAACCCGGCCAAACTTTGACGGTTGCAACAGGCGTTCGTGCTTTGATGCCAGACAACTGGTGCTTGATGATCTTCCCCCGAAGTGGCTTGGGATTCAAGTTCCGTTTGCGCCTTGATAACACAGTTGGAATCATCGATGCCGACTACTGCAACGCGCCAAACGAGGGCCACATCTTTGTGAAAATTACCAACGAAGGCTCAAAAACACTACACGTACCCGCAAAAAATGCGTTTGCACAAGGAATTTTCACTCAATATTTCCTCACAGAAGACGACGACGTTACCACCGAGCGCACAGGCGGTTTGGGTAGCACAGACAAGAAATAGCATGACAAAACTGGAAAATCCAAAAACTTTACATAGGCTTTCCGTTACGATATTTGGCCTTTACTTGTGGTTGTTGGTGTGGTTGATATCACTAAAATGCAACTTGATTACACCCATCACCGATTGCTACTTTGTGTTTGGCGATTGGACTTGGGCGCAAAAATGGGAGTTTGTTAGCGAAAGCTTCAAAGCGCTGTTTGTACAAAACGAATGGGGCAACATTTTTCTCGACAACCGTCAAGACATTTTGAACGTTGTTGTGTACATTCCATTTGGTTTGTACGTTGCCTACTTTGCCAAAAAGCGCAAACTGCTTTGGGTTGCGGTGCTATCCTTTGCGACAAGCGCCTGCTTTGAAATTTTCCAACTTGTATCACTGATTGGTTGCTTTGGTGCAATCGACCTTGTTACAAACACACTTGGCGGATTGATTGGCTGGGTTGTCTACAAACTCATCTACAAAGACACCCCAAAACACAACAAAGTTTTGAGCGTTATTTCCATTGTTATGATGTTTGTGATGGTTTACTTATCCATTCATGCACTTGTTGGCACCATCAAAATTTGGGATGTTTACTGGGCAGTTTTGACCAGAACGTACTAAAATATTGATTTCACAACTTTGACATACTGCAATGAAGCAATGGTGATACATTCGGTTTGGTTCACTATTTTAAAAAGAAATCAAACGAAGTTGTTGACATAATTCAGCACCATATCAAACAACACAAAGACAACCAAAAAAGACAGGCAAATTTGTCTGTCTTTTTCTATTTGTTGAGTTTTGTTGCAAAAGTAGGGTTTAAGGCATACAAAAGTTGGTATTAAATATCCGCTTTTGTGCTAATATTGTGTTTTGACAGAACCTTGCAGGCGTTGCATGCGAGGATGAACAACAAAAAAAGACTGCCGAAAAATGCTCGACAATCTTTTTGAAATCAAATGTTAGGTTGGTGTGCTATTTCCTCAAAATCAAGTGCTTTGCAAGGCCATTTTCCCAAATGGGTTCGAGATAACCTTCCACAAGTGGGCGGATGTAGTCAACAAGCTCTTGCTTGACTTGGTAGTTTTCGCCATCGATCCACTCCAAAGGAATCTTTTTGACCGCATTAGCAATGTGGTGTACTGCGGAGTAGTCCAATTTGCAGGAATATGGGTTATTTCCTGTGCGGACAAGTGTTGCAACAACACCGCTCTTGTCTTCGTGGGCGAGTTGAACGGCGTACGCGCCCAATTCTTCCGCTTCGACAACGTCAACAAGTGATTGGCAATGGCTTGCAGAGCGTTGCATAAAGGAAAGTTCCATGCTTTTTGTTCGACATCCATAGGTTTTTGCAATCAAATCGGCAAGAAAACGAGATGTTCCAGCAAGACGAACGTGTCCAAATGGATCCTTTTGTGTACCTTCGTCAGCAAGTTGGCAAACGTAACGACCATCGGCCACTTTGACACCCTCGGATACGGCAATAACGGCAGATTTGCCTTGACAGACAATTTCTCCCACCTTTTTGAGGAAATGTTCGATATCAACAGGCAACTCGGGGAGCAAAATCATTGCAACACCTTCGCAGTCGTCACTTTTTACCAAGCTTGCACTTGCGGTTAGCCAGCCAGCATCTCTGCCCATCACTTCCACAACGGAAATTACTGGGTTTTGGTAAACAAGGCCATCGCGCACAAGCTCTTTTAGGGTGGTTGCGATGTATTTGCAAGCGGAGCCGTAGCCAGGGGTATGGTCGGTTATGGCAAGGTCGTTATCGATTGTCTTTGGTACGCCAACAAACAACCTGTCGCCATATATCATAGAAGAATAGGTGGAAAGTTTTTTGATAGTATCCATCGAGTCGTTACCGCCAATGTAGAAAAAGGCATCGATATCGTAGTCGCGCAAAATGTCGAAGATTTTTTCGTAGGTTGGTTCGCGCAAAGATGGCTCGGGAAGTTTGTAACGGCAACTGCCCAAAAAGGCGGATGGGGTGCGACGGAGCAATTCTTGATTTTGCTTGTCGGCAAGGTATTCGTCCAAATCGATGATGTTTCTTTCGAGCAATCCTTGGATGCCATACACCATGCCATACACCTTGTTTGCGCCCATCAATTTTGCTTGCTTGTAGACACCCAAAAGACTTGCGTTGATGACAGACGTTGGACCGCCTGATTGTCCTACAATTACATTTTTCATAGTTTAACTCCCAGTTTTGTATGTGTTAAGTGCCACTTTTGTGACAAAGTTGGCATTTTTGTTACTTTGTATATTTTTGTTGTGTTCTTCAACAACAAACTTTTGACGTCAAATTAGTTATCATCTTGATGCAAAAAGTCGAATAACTTTTGCGCTGTGGGTTTCGTCATTCCCTTGACTTTTGCAATGTCTTCCACGGTGGCTTTTTTCAAATTGTCCATCGTTTTGAAATGTCTATGCAGGGCAATTCGGCGCTTTTCGCCAATGCCGTCCACTTCCTGCAACACCGATTTGATGGTGTTTTTGTTGTGAAGATTTCTAAAATAGGTAATGGCAAAGCGGTGGGCTTCGTCACGAATGTTGACAAGCAAGTTCAAGGCAAAACTGTTGCGTGGCAAGATGGTTGGCTCGTTTGTACCCAAAGTGTGCACCCACTCGAACTTTTCCGCAAGGGATATCAGTTGAATGTTAACGCCACTTTCTTCCATGGCTTGACGAGCGTACTCTAGTTGGCCAAGACCACCATCCACAACAATCAGGTCGGGTGCCTTGCCAAACACGCCGTCGTCGGCTTTTAGGCGCTCAAAACGGCGCAAAAGTACCTCTTTCATGCTGGCAAAGTCATTTGCGCCTTCGACAGTTTGAATACGGAAACGTCGGTACTGGCTTGCATCCTTTTGGCCATTGGTAAAAACAACCATGCTGGCAACCTTGTCTACGCCCTGCACGTTGGAAATGTCGTAGCACTCGATGCGTTGTGGCAAAGTTTTGAGGTTGAGCATTTCCTTTAGTTGCAAAACTGCGCCATGTGTTGTGTTGAACTTTTTGTCCAAGGCTGTTTGACTCTTTGTGAGGTACTCCACAGCGTTGCGATAGGCCATATCCACAAGGCGACGTTTGTCCCCCTTTTGTGGGCAGTAGACAACAACCTTTTGTTGCATTTTGGCACTCAACAGTTGCGACAAATCCTCCCCATCGGGCAGTTGAATGTTGGTGTAAATCTCGCCACAAAGCTTAACAACGTCGCAGTACTCTGCCAAAAAACTGGAAAGTGTTTGTGCTTCGTCTAGGCCGGCATCGTCCACCACGTTGTTGTCAGCAAAGATAACCTTGCCACCACGAATCATCGTGTGGTTTACAATACAATTTTTGCCATTTGATGCTACAGCAAACATGTCGTAGTCCACAAATTTGTTCAAAACAACAATACGTTGTTGAGAAATTTTGTCAATCAGATCCAAGTAACGCTTGTATTGAAGCGCTTGCTCGTACTGCATCTTTTCGCTTGCGGACATCATTTTGTCCGTCAAAATTTGTTTTACGGCAGAGTCGTCGCCACTTAGGAATTTGACGGCGTCATTGACAATTTGGCGGTACTGTTCCTTGGTTACAGCACCAATACAGGGCGCGCAACAACGACCAATGTGGTAGTTCAAGCAAGGTCTAAAGTTCTTGGGAAGCTTGTCGAAATTGAAGTTGCAGGTTATGGTTGGAAAGGCAGTGCCCAAAATTTGCAAAAACGCCTTTGCGCCACCCTGTGTGATTGGCCCAAAGTACTTACACTTGTCCTTTTGGAGCTTGCGTGTAGATGTAAACTTGGGGTAGTCGGCAGTTAGATCCACCTTGATGTAGGGGTACTGCTTGTCGTCCTTGAGTAAGATGTTGTATGGCGGGGTATGCTTTTTGATTAGGGTGTTTTCCAAACTGAGCGCATCCGTTTCGCTTGCGGTGATGATGTATCTAAAATCCTCCACGTGGGAGAGCATTGCCAACACCTTTTCCGTTTTGTTGGTGGAAGCGTGAAAATACTGACGAACGCGGTTCTTGAGATTTTTGGCTTTGCCGACATACAAAATGTTGCCGTCGCCATCCATCATGATGTACACGCCCGGTTCGTCTGGGAGATTGGCTAATTTAGTTTTTAGATCCACTTGCATTTTCATAACCATATTGTACCACATCTTGGTTGATTTGGGAATACGTTTGTTAATATTTTAGTTGCTTGAGGCAAAAAAGTATAACAAAAGGGAGACGACATGCGCTCCCCTTTTGCAATTTGATTTAGTTAGATTGAGTAGTTATCTTCACGCAACCACACCTGTGGTTTGACAAGCTATTGCTTTTTCCAAGTGGACGGTGTAACAAACAACAACAATGGGAAGATTTCCAAACGGCCCAAAAGCATTGCAATGCTCAGCACCACTTTGGAAAATTGCGAGTAGACAAAGTAGCCGTTTACCGCCTCGCCATAGGCAGGGCCAATGTTGTTGAAGCAAGATACCGTTGCAGTAACGTTTGCGGAGAAATCCAAATTTGGGTTAGGGTCAAAACACAAAACCACAAATATGCAAATCATGATAAATACGTACACAACAAAGTAGCTACTTACGCTACGCAAGGTTTCGTCCGTTACAACTTTGCCTTCGAACTTGACAACGTTAGCACTACGTGGGTGCAACAAACGTCGAATTTCCTTTTTGACACCGCAACCAAGGATACCCACACGAGATACCTTAAATCCACCAGCAGTAGATCCGGCACATCCGCCAATAAACATCAACAAGAACAGTAGCCACTTGGATAGTTCCGGCCAAAAGTTGACGTTGGTACTTGCTGGAATAACGCCAAAACCTGTTGTGGTCATGGATGCAATTGTTTGGAAGGTTGCAATACGAAGGGCATCGCCAAATGTTTGTGTGTAGGCAAAGGTACCCATCAAATTGGTTGTGATTGTACCAATAACAACAACTGTGATGCCAACGTATATCCACATTTCTTGGCTCTTTAGTGCCGACTTAAAACGGCCAAGCACCATCAAGTAGTAGATGTTGAAGTTGATACCAAACAAAAACATGAATATTGCAATTACCCATTGACAGAAGTTAGAGTAGGATGCAACACTATCTGCTTTGATACCAAATCCGCCTGTGCCTGCTGTGCCAAATGCGTGTATCAAACTGTCGAACAAAGACATGCCACCGCACAACAACAAAATTGCTAGTAGCGCAGTCATGCCTATGTAAATTAGGTACAAAATTCGTGCAGTATCGCGTGCACGTGGAACAAGCTTGTCTACCGTTGGGCCGGGCATTTCCGCACGAAGGATGTGTATGCTTCGGTCTTGGGAAAGAGATGCAAACACCATCACGAACACGATGATACCCATACCGCCTACCCAGTGGGTAAAACTGCGCCAAAACAGCAATCCCTTGGACATGGCTTCGATTTGAGCACCCGTCAAGATGCTTGCGCCCGTTGTGGTAAAACCGCTGATTGTTTCAAACAGGGCATCGATGTAGTTGGGAATTTCGCCACTGAGCACAAATGGCAATGCGCCAACAAGCGAGTAGCAAATCCACACCAAAGATACCATTACGAATCCCTCGCGGGAAAAGATATCCTTGCTTTTTGGACGGAACACCAACATCAATATCAATCCCAACACAAGTGCAATGCCAATTGTGATGGCAAATTGCCAAGCAACCGACTCTTGGTAGATGATAGATGTTAGCATAGGCAAGAGTAACAGACCTGCAAGCGCAAGCAAGCTTTTGCCCAATGTGTTAAAAATCATCCGATAATTCATATACCTACCTCACCATGTCCGCCAAGTCCATCAGTCGTTTGCCTGTGGCAATAACGATGACGTGGTCGCCAATTTGCAATGCATCTTCGCCAGTAGGAATGATTGTTTCCTTACCACGAATGATGCCCGCAATGATAAAGTTAGGCTTGAGTTGCAAATCTTTGAGCTTTTTGCCAATAAGTTTGCAATCGAAAAGTACAACAAACTCCAACGCTTCGGCACTGCCATCCATCAAAGTGTACATGGTTTCGATGGAGCTACCAAGGGTGTTGTTCAAAGCGCGGGCATAGCGACAAACGATGTCCGC
This sequence comes from Candidatus Fimimonas sp., assembly GCA_045644945.1. Classification (GTDB taxonomy): domain Bacteria; phylum Bacillota; class Clostridia; order Christensenellales; family CAG-314; genus Fimimonas. Next base: position 30,268 of record JAZRHU010000030.1, read on the forward strand.
AACGATTCTTTGTGCGTTTACAGGGGTTGGCAAACCAAGTTTTTCGACGATGGCGTACTTGTGGCTATCGTTAACCTTGGGCACAACCTTGGGAACGTTTTGGTTTGTTGCATACAATGCAACGATGATGTTGTCTTCGTCACGACCGGTCAATGCAACAAGTGCATCGGTTGTTTTGAGGCCTTCCTCTAGGAGCAATTCGTGATCGGAGCCATCGCCATAGATAATATCAATGGAACTAGGCAACGTTTCGGAAATTTCCGCACAACGTGTTGGGTTTTTCTCGATAATCTTTACGCCGTAGTTGTTGTCGGCAAGCGTTTTTGCTAGGTAGTAGCCAATGGTGCTTGCGCCCAAAATGATGATGTCGCGGGTGTGTTTTTGCACAAGACCAATGGATCTGAGGAACTTGTTGGTATCGGTACCTTTGACCATGAAGGCAACCTTGTCGCCCACTTGCAACACAAATGGACCGGTTGGAATATGCACTTGTTTGCCACGTTTTACGGCACATGCAACAAATGGGACGCTGCACTTTTGGCGGATTTGCGCCAACGTTAGGCCCACAATCTTGGATTCCTCTCGTAGGACAGTTTCCAAAAGTTGAATCTTTTTGCCAGCAAATGTGTCCACGTCGACAGACGCTGGCAATTGCAAACGGTTGAACAAGCTTTCCGCTGTGAGGCGCTCGGGGTTGAGGGCAACAGAAATACCCAGTTGTTTGGAGATAAATCTCAAACCATCGTCGTTGTAGTTGCTTTCGCGAATACGTGCAATTGTGTGCTTTGCACCAAGACTGCGCGCAAGGAAGCAAGCAAGCATGTTTACCTCGTCGTTTTGTGTAACCGCAACAAACAAGTCCGCTTGGGCAACGTTGGCTTGTGTTAAAATTTCCATAGAGGTTGCCAAACCGCACACCGCCATTACGTCGTAGGTGTTGGTTACCATTTCGATAACTTTGGGGTTATGGTCGATAGCAACAATATTGTGTTTTTCCTTGATGAGACTCTCGATGGTGGACTTGCCAACCTTTCCGCATCCCACAACAATAATTTTCATAAATTTGTCCTTCTTGAAGGGTAAAATTCAGCAACAAAGACTTGCTTAGTATATATTTTATCACAATAGATGATGTTTTGCAACACCTAAATGAGATTTTGTGGGTGTGCTATTTAGCAAGATTGCCAAAATTTTGAAAAAGTGAGAAAATTTATTGTGCGATAAACTTGTTATATCGCAAATTGTTGAGCGGGGAATGAAATACCTTTTGTGCAATGGCGTATTTTTGCATCAGCAAAATTTGATGTTTGCTTGCATGGCGTTTGTTGAATGCTTGCGGGAAGACTACTTTTTGCAACAGGCTTGCAAAAGATTGTTGAGGGCAACGTTAAGTTTGCGTTGTTCTTCGATTGTACGCGGACTATCCAGGCCGTTTTGTTGCAGTATTTGCACCGCTTTTTCCACCACGTCCCCGCGATTTTTGCAAAATTGTTGCTCCAAAGTTGGCGCAACGTCCGCAGGCTGAGTTGTAGGCAGTTTGTCCGTTTGTGGTGGATTTGCAGTTGCACTTTGTGGTGTTATTCTGGCGGAAACACCCGTTGATTGAGCATTGGGTGCACCACTAATATCCACATGAGTTGTTGGTTGTTGAACGCAAGACTTGTCGCTTTTGACAATGTCCACAACAATGTTCAAATCACGCAAAAACTTGCCAAACACTTTGCGCGCATGGGACAAATTGATTAGCCCAATAAGCTTGGTTAGTAGCACCACCAATGCAGAGGAAAGCACAAATGCCACTTGTGTAGCAAAAATTTCCTGACTATCCAACGCAATGGCCAACACAAAGTAGGTAACGCAAACCGCAAATGCCACAAAATGCGCAAACCACAGCAAATATCTTTGGGGTAATTTTACAAACTCGAACACAACGGAGGGTTTTGCACATCCGCTATTGACAAAGGCGCGCCATTGACGTTGATAGTTGGCGGGCAATTGCTTTGTTTCCCAAACAATACTGCTTGGGCTATGCAAAGTTTTTTTGTTAAAACGCCTAAGAGCAATGTTTTGACGTGCATAGGGGTTGTGTGCAAAGTTGACAAGCGCAACCAAAGTGAGCATTGCAAACATTGCAAGAAAAACTTGGTCGTGATAGGTAAGTAGAAAATACAAAAATTGTTCCATCAATATCTCCTTTTGCGTTATAAATTGTGATAACGCCTTTTTACAAAGATTGTTGACGGAAAAATCTTTCAATAAACGTGCAAATTCTACCGAACTATTTGCATTAATTTAGGTCCACTCTTTGTTGCACCAAAAGAAACTACACGCCATATCCAAGGGATTGCGCAACCAACAAATCACATTGAAATGCGGTTTTAGCAAGAGGTAAAATTGCGCGAAAATTTCCCAGCAAATACTTTACAACATGAAAAACACAAAACAAAAAGACCCTTTCTGTCCCGTAGAAAAGGTCTTTTTTTCTTAGCAAAAATTGTCTTTTTGACGTGCCAAATTACATTCTTCAAAACACACACAAATTTTGGCGCAGCTTCGCGAAACGCCAAGTTGTACACAAAAGTGGGTGTTAACAGATACAAAAGTGGGCACTAAAGTATTGGTTTGTTACATTTTGATAAGTTTGTTATCTGCAATGGAAAGGACGAATGCATCCACATTGTCGATACCACAAATGTGTTTTACTGCAAGCTTGTAGCTGTTGAGTTGATATGGATAGCGGTCGGCAACCTTGTCGCTTCGACTAGTAAATTTGAAGTCCACAACTGTCGCTTTGTCCTCGCAAATTACCAGCAAGTCGATCACGCCTTGAAGCATAACTTTGTCGCTAAAGCGTTTGTCTTTGGCAAGTTGATCGTAGGGGGCATACAACATGAATGGAATTTCGTGGTACACCTTGCCACTACTCAAAATAGATTTGAGCTCGGGGTTTTGCAATGTTTGATAAATCAAATTTACGTCCAATTTGTCGGCATACTGCTCTTCCATCTTGCCACTTTCCACAAGTTGGCTGATGGTTTGAGCAATTTGCTCCACGTCGGCGTTGTAGTCCACAAATTGGTAAACCGTGTGGTAGGCGGTACCAATCTTGTTTTTGTCGTCTTGAACAATTACATGCGCAGTGTGACTTTCCTCGTCGTCGAAATATTGCTTGTCCAAAGCGGAGCTTACAATTTTTGTAGGCATTGCCGTTTGGTTTGCAAATGGGTAGCGGTAGTCGAGCACGCTCAAAATACCTTGCTCGTCTGTGGATTGTTCGCACAAAAGCACTTGGTCAATTTTGCCCGCCTCCTCCGCCTGTTCCATCACTTCCACAACGATGTCGTTTTGTGGGAAGTCGCCTACACTTGCGGAAGTTTTCAAAACGTACACAAGCCAATCGAGGTAGCTGTTTGCGGATTTTGGTTCAACGGGGAGATTTTCCATCGTTTTGGGGCCAATTGTTGCAAAGATATCCAACACAAACTTTGGACGAGTCATTGCAACGTACAACAGGCGCATTTCCTCCTCGCGTTGTTTGTGTTTGTTACACAACGCGCAGGCACTTGTGCCCAATGTTTCGTAACGGCGCATTTTGCCAAAATCGTAGAATTGTGCCGTTAGGCCGATATCGTTGTTGCGCTCCACATAGTTTAGATCTTTGGCACTGTCGAAATTAAACTCACTTTCCAGCCCGGCCAAAATTACAATGGGGAACTCCAAACCTTTGGAAGCGTGCATTGTCATGATGCGAACGGCATTGGATTGCGCAAGTGGAAGTTCCGAACGAGATTCTTCCGTTTCGTCGATGTAGTTCAAAAACTTGTTGATACTTTCGGCATAGGTTGCTGTTCGCAAACTATCCACAAAGGCATTTAGCTTGTTAAGTCGCAATGCGCCATTGGGCAAACCTTGAACATGCAAGTCGTACTCTGTTTGCTTGATAATTTCCAACACCACGTCGCACACGCTTGCACCATGAGAGTAGAAGCGCAAATGCTCAACAAACTTGAGCAAATTTGCAATTTTCGCGGATACGTCGTCGTTTTTCGCGTTGGAGTACTCCACAAGACGATGGTAAAATGGCACAATATCCTTGGTGGTATCGAGTCTGATTTGGGCAAGCTCCGTTTCCGTTAGATTACCAAAAGCATTTAGGCAAGTGCCTGCAAGATACACGTCGTGGTAGGGGTTGTCGATAACGCGAAGTAGGTTGATGATTTCCCTCACTTCCTTGGAGGCAAAACCATCAAGCTTGAAGGATGCCGTAACGGGAATGTTTTCAGCAACCAACATGTCGTAGATTTCCGTCGCTTTGGTCGTCATACCGCGCATCAAAATAACGATGTCGCCATACTGAATGTGTTTGGACTTGCCTTCCTTGTCCCTGTAGGCCATGCCAACGTAACTCTTGATGCGGTTGGCAATTGCTTTGGCTTGGATGGCATCGGCAACAATTTCCGTTGGTTGAGTGATATCGTAGTAGTCGGTGATTTGCGGATTTTCGCTTGCGGTTTTTTGTAACAAATTGATGCGAACCGATGGCACGTGCTTGAGCACTTTGGGTGTTGCACCCCTAAAGCAGGCGGTGTTTTTGTAGTCCACGCGACCAAGCCCCATGGACATGATTTCGCTAAACACAACGTTTACAAAGTGCAAAATATCCTTGTTGCTACGGAAGTTATCGTTGAGGTGCTCTGTTGTGCCACCTTGGTTTGTTAGATATGCATCGTGTTTTTGCGAGAAAATTGTTGGGTCGCAACCGCGAAAGCCATAGATGGATTGTTTGATATCCCCCACCATAAACAGGTGGTCGGCTTGAACGAGACGAGTGATGATTTCCTCTTGTACGGGGTTGGTATCTTGGTATTCGTCCACAAACACGTACTTGTACTTTTCGCGAATAGTGCCGGAAACCTCGGCATCGGCCAGCACTTGAAGTGTTAGGTGTTCCAAATCGTTGAAGTCCACACCACCGCGTTGCTTTTTGAGAGCCCAAAACTTGTTTTCAAAGCGCACAACCATTTCCGCAAGTTTGTCGGTAAGTTTGATGGATTCGTCCAACTCGCTCCAAAGGGTATCAACATCCTTTGAACCCAAAAATGCGCGATACTGCTTAGCTTTGTGCGTGTAGGTGTCGCAAATTGTTTTGTAGTCGGCACGGATTTTGTCCTCGATGACTGTGTCATCCATTGGAACGTAGATTTTTAGGTTGCGAGCAACAAGTTTTTCCGCATCACAACGGCGAATGCCATCGAATGCCGATTGGGGATTTGTCCAATCGACGCCATTTAGCTTGTTTAGCGTTTTTTGGCAGGTTTCGGCAAGTTGTTTGCCACCATCCGCCAAAGCGCGTACAACCAAATCGGCCAGTTGTCCCTTGCAGTAGTTGATGGTTGTTGAAATGTCCTCCACAAGCAAGCGCATAACAAGGCCATTGTTGTTGTGGCTGATTAGCTCGTGGCGTTTTTGCGCATACCAATCTTCAAAATCCACCACATTGCGAGAGAACGCGTGTAGCTTTAGCACCAAATTTTTGAAGTTTTCTTCCTTGCGACCGGTGGCATAAATTTGGTAAAGTTTGGAAAAATCGGCATCACGTGATGCAAAATAGTCCTTGAAAAGGTCGTCAATGGCTTGTTTTTTGAGGTTGGAAACGGTGATGTTATCCAAGATGGAAAATGCCGGATCGATATCCACAACATAGAAATAGTTGCGGAGCAAATCGCTACAAAAAGAGTGCAAAGTGCAGATGGAGGCGTTGTCCAACTTTTCCAACTGCTCCCTTACTCGCTCGTCGCCACTACTCTTGGAAAGCTCAACTGCCAGGCGGTTTTTCATTTCCGCTGCGGCAAGGTTGGTAAACGTTACCACCACAATTTGATCCACGTTTACATCCTGTTTGACAAGACGTGCAATGCGCTCGATCATAACGGTGGTTTTGCCTGTGCCCGCCGATGCGGAAACAAGCATGTTTTGCATTGGTGCACCATTAGTTGGGAAGAATATTACGTTTTTTTGCTCGGGAGTGTAGTTTCTACTCATCATCTTCCCCCTTTGCGACAACGCCCTTTGTCACGATGTTAGTTATTGTTTGGGCATTTACTGTGCCTTTGACTTGGCGTGGCTCGTAGTTGAACACATCGCCATAGTCGCAAATATCCTTGTAGTCGCAAAACGCGCAACACTTGCCAAAAGGACTAACTGCAATGTAGCCACGGTTCATCAGCTTGCCTGCGCGCTTGATTAGTTCCGTTGCGTAGGTAACTTGATGATCGAATTGTTCGGCTGTGATGTGATTTTTTGTAATGCCGGATATATCCCCTTTCTTGGTGATGATCAAGCCGAGTTTTTCGCTCTTGAATTGTTTTTCGGGGGTACGTGCTTCAATTTTGGTATCGATGGCCGATGCAATAGTTGCATCACTTAGGGTGCGTCCCTTGTAGCAGTAGATGCTTTCTGTTGTGGCATCGGTAAAGTTGTTGTGCATGTTGAAGTAGTAGAAACCTGCTGGGCGCAATTTGTAGAAATCTTGCGCGGCACGAAGGTACACAAGCAGTTGCAACTTTTGGCCATCGTACAAACTTTTTTCGGTGTAGTCGGAAGCGGCCGCACCCGACTTGTAGTCGATGACAATCATGTGGCCGTTGTAGCCATCAATGCGGTCGATTTTGCCGTTGAGATTGAACTTGCCTTGGCCGTAGTCTACCGTTACCATTGGCGCGTGGCCGGGCTCGTCCTTGCCATCGAAGTTGAGCTCTGTTGCGATGTTTGTAAACTTGGAGTGGGCAAGCTGATCCTTGACAACCTTGCACATACGCACCGCTTCGGCTCGTAGTTGCGAAAGGATACCTTGCATTTGAGTATCTGTTTTTAGCGCGGTGTAGAAATCGCTACTAAGGGCCATATCAAAGCATTGGTGGGCCTTTTGTGTGGTGGTTGCGTCATCCTCTGCAACGTCCACCATCTTGACGTAGTGTTCCATCACGTCGTGCAAAATTGTACCCAAGTCGTTGGATTTGAGCTCAGCAATTTCGCGTGGGTTAACGTTGAGGCCGTACTTGATGTAGAACTTGTACGGACAGCTGAAAAATTGTGTAAGTTGGCTCACGCTTGTGCGCGCGCTCTTGAAAAACAATTTGTTGCCACCATCAATTGTAATGTTTTGGCCGTTTTTGGTAAATTGATATTTGTCTGCCTGTTGGGCAAAAACTTTGCTCAGCACGTCAAAGGATGGCATTTTTACCATTTGCTTGTCGGCAATTTTGCGCTTGTTCAAAACCACCTTGGCAATGGCCTGCTTTTCGGTAAAGATATCCTCTATTTCCACATCGGTGGCACTAAGCAGAATGGGCTCTACGTTGCCATTTTCGTCCGGTTTGGTGTAGCCAACCACAAGCAATTTGCAAAGTTGCTCTACAAAAGGAGATGGAGCAAGGCCATCCGCGCCATCTGTTGTTGGATAGGAGATGTACAGCTTTTCCGTTGGCTCTTGCAAAAGTTGGAACAAACTAAATCTTTCGCGCTTGTTTTCCGTGTGGATTTGTGGCTCCACACTGATACCTGCGCCTTCCAAATCTTTGATGTTAGCGTCGGTTAGCAGTTTGCAATCCTTTTTGACGATGGGCATCACACCATAGTTTGCGCCCAAAAGTGCCAAAAACTTGATATCGTGCTTGCGCGCCTTTGCCATGTTGGCAAAAACTACGCAGTCGTTGTGTTGTGGAATGACGGAAATTTTGACAGATGCCACTGCCGCTGTCAATGCCTTGGCAAACTCTTCCAAAGTCACAAAGCGGTTGCCCATGATGGTTTCCGCCTGAAGGAGCACTTGCTCGAACTTTTCCACACTTTGGGATGTGACGTTGGCTTGAGTGTCGTTTCCCGCCTTTTGTTGTTGCTCCGCCAAAATATCATTGCGCTCGGCAACTTGTTGACTTTGCAAAAGGTTACGAACAAGCTCTACGTACTCCACCGCCTTGGCACCTTGTGGGAAGACAGCCGACTTGTACAAGTTGTTGAACTTTTGTCTAAACACATTGGCGCGTGGATAGTAGTAGTCGTCAAGTCCCAATGCAAAGTGGTCGTAGTGGTAGGATACGTTGTACTTTAGGCAGTAGTTTTCGAACTTGTACACGTCGTCCACATTTGTTTTGCCGTCAAAGTTGCCACAAAACAGGTGGTTTTTGACAAAGCTCAAAACGTTTTGCAATCTGCCGTTGTTACGTTGCAAAGCAAGGTAGTCCAACACAAATTGTACGTAGGGTTGGTCGGCCAGTTCAAATTGCCTATCGCAAAAATATGGGATTTGCAACTGCTCAAACACATTTGCAATGGAGTTTGTGTACTTGTTGATATCACTTGTAACAACGTACACATCCTTGAACCTGCCACCAGCGCGAACGTACTTTTGCACTTGGCAAGCAAGGTTGTACACCTCGTTGTAGCGAGTTTCCCCTTGGAAAACCTCCACAAAGTTGTTGTTTTCGATGGGGCGTGGTGTTGTGTAGCGGAAAAGATGCTCGCCAATAAAACGAGTTACCGCATTTGTGTCCACGTGGTTGTTTTCGATGATGTTTGGTGTGATTTGGTTGCGCTCGCACACCTTGAGAATACCATTGTAGATATCATCAAGATACAAGTACTTGTCGGCAAAGGTTTTGCCTACGCAACAGGAAACTGTAACACCTTGGCTAACAAGCATAAGTTGCTCCACAAGGGCAAGCTCCTGCGCGGAAAAGTTATCGAAATCGCAAAGGTAAAAGTGACCATCTTTGACACTTTGTACCTTGGGTAGTTGTTCGCAAAGCAAATCCAATTTGTCCGCCGAGTCGATAAAGCGATTTTGAGTGTAGTCCAAATACGCCCTGTAAAGTGTGGCAATATCGGCAGACTTGCCTCTGATGGACTTGGGCAAAGTTGCATCATCAAGTTGCGCTGGGGAAATTTTGCAATATTTCATCATGCTGATGGTGTCGTACATGTCGGCAACAAAGCCGGGGCTATCTACACCTTTGGTAAAGCACTTGAGGTTGGGTTTGTTATCTTGAATGATACCTGACAAGGCCATGATGCCCGCTTGTTTGGAAAGGTACTCGTACTTGGGCAGTATGCGAGAGGCAAGTCGTCTAAAGGTGAGAACTTGCACGTTAAAACTGCCACCTATTTCCTGGAGGATTAGGCGTTCCATTTCCAAAGAGGCGCGGTCGGGCACGATTACTGTGTGCATGACGTCGAGGTTGCTTTTGTCCACACGCTTTAGTGCTTGGACAATTTGCATTGCGCCTTGTTTAGTTGTACTGTTTTTGTAGATGGTTATCATGGGTTTGTCCTTTGCGGGCCAAGATGTTGCCTTGGCCTAAGTTAGTGTATATTTTACCATCTTTTTACCATCGTTGCAAGAGCCTACTGACGAATTTTGTGCGTTTGTTAAATTTTTTGTTATATTGATTATTTAAAAATAATTGAATAAGGCAATCTTGCAATAAGACTTGTCAAAACAAGGCCAAATGTGCTATACTATACCAAGTATCCTGTCAATTTGCGCTTTTTGCGTAAATTTTGGCAATTTGCTATCAAAATCAACCGTAAGGATGGAATAAAAATGAAAAAGACACTTGCACTTGTACTACTTTTGATTTTGGCAGTTGGCGTGTTTGCCGCTTGCAATCAAGTACAACCAACCGAAAGAAAAGTTAGATGGGACAAAAACGAAACCTGGACATACAACATTTCCTTGGCTAATTTTACCGACTCTCTAACCGACTCAAACATTACCTACAATCGCGACTTTTTGGCTACCGGCGAAACAAGCCCATTTAGTGGTTCGGTAGACCGCATTGCTCCAAACAAGTTGACAGGTACCTACGTTGTTAGCATTAGTCAAGATATCGCAAACGACACAACAACAGTATCCACAACACAAACAATGGTTGCTAGCTACGACGCTAACTTGGTGGACACAAGCAGATTCGACCAATCCATCATTGTGGAACAAACTGACGAAACAGTTTCCTTGAAGTCCACTCAAGAAACAAAGGTTATCTTCAAAAACGGCACACAACTACCCGTTTCTTCCTACACAAAGGCAAACGGTTTTTACCTTGGCAAACAAAACCAAAGCATGTCCAACTACGAAATCTCCACCGAGTACGAAGTTAAAGGCAAAAAGGTTGTAGCAAAGGTTACCCAAGGCGACAAGACAGAGGACGTTACCATTTCGAACACAAACGTTATCGACACAAACCAAGTGTTGATGTTCATTCGTAGCTACGACAAGGCAGAAACAAGCTTCCAAGACTCCCCACAAGTTACGGTGTTTGACCCATTGACAAAATCTACAAAAATTTTGTCAACACAATACACAGCTAAGCAAAGCGTTTTGGTAGAGCACAAGTTTGCCAACGAAACAGAAAGCGTAAAGGTTGCAACACAAATGCCACGTGTAGACATGAAGTTGGACGGAATGGCCTTTGTTACACAAGTAAGCTTGCCAGATATGACAGCAAACGGACTTGACCGCATTGCAACAAACGTTCCTGGTGTTTACTTCCCAATGCACACAATTTACCGCTTCCGTTCCGGTTTTGTTTCCTACGAACTTGCAAGCTACCTTACAGACAACATGGTAAATGCCATCAAAGTAAAAGCTGCGTAATCAAATTTTGACAAATGGAAAATCCACTCGAAACTCGAGTGGATTTTTTTGTTTTTGTAGACAACGTAATGTATGCACGTAAACATCAATCACAATTTTGAAACATTTCGTTCATTGCGCTCTCACACAGATTGAACACCGAAGCAAAAGCACATCACACTACCAATAGTTTGTTATATCACGGCAAACACTTTGCAAGAAAAAATGCACTCCAATTGTGGAGTGCATTTGTTATGTTTGTGGAAATTAGAACCAGAACAATGTCTTGAGTTTGTAGGAACTCCAGCTGTTTGGATAGCTGTCCATTCTTTCGAAGAAGAATGTCAAAACAAGGTATTGCATTTCGTTGAGGTTTTTGCTGTCTGCAAGGCAGAAGTAGCAGAAGCCCTTTACCATTGCTTCGTAGTTGTCGGCATCCTTGAGGTATTCGCGAAGGTCACGAAGGAGTTCGATGTCGCCTGTGAGAGTTTCTGTGTCGAGTCTCTTGTACAAAGCACGGCAGTCGGATTGAGTGAGTGGTTCTACCTTTGCGTAGTTGCAGAATACTTTGTAAGCTTCGTATTCGTTTCTAGAAACTTCGCCGTCACCCATCATCAAAAATACGAAAATGTGTTGGAAGATGTAGAAGATCTTGTCTTTGTATTCTTCGCCCTTGCTCTTGCAGAAGTCTACGTACATATTTTTGTATTCAACGTATGCGTGAGAAAGAAGGTTCTTTGTTTTTACGTGGAAATCGGATGCACTGTTGTTCTTTTTGCGATCGCGAGCAAGTTTCATCATTTCCATCATGTCGATAGGTTTTTTAGCCATGGTATGTTCCCCCTTGAAAATTGATTTAGTAATCTTATATTATAATATCACAGTAAAAATGTTCCGTCAAGACAAAAAACAAAATTTAATTGCTTTTGTGTTTGCGTAAAGTAAAATTTAGTTGGCCGATTTGCCCTTTGTCATATACATGTTGCAATCTTTGCACGGTTGCACATTGCGTGCATACTCAATGCAAGGTTAGGCTTTGATAACGCTACGAAACTTTGCTAGTCCCTGCGACTTGCGCGAGTTTTGCTAGCGGAAAGGATTTTGTAGATGTACTCCGCTTGCTCGGAAATTCTACCTTGCACCGCATTGTTGGAAAAACTTTGAGCATCGGCTTTCAATTTGGAAACAATTGCAAGCATTTGGTCAACATCCGAATTGCCATTTGCACTTTGGAAAAAGTCTTGGAGAATTTGCTTTTCCTTGGCGGTCATGTGCTCAGCATAGATACGATTGTACCTATCACGTAGTTGATTTGTCCAAGCGGAAAAAACCTTGTGCACATCCGCAGTTGGACTAACTGCTTGAACTTTGTGGGTGCTACTTGTCATTATTTGCGAAATATGCTCGGCATAGGTAGCATTTTTTACAACGTAGTTTTGTGATGCAAACAGGGATACACCGCTGATGTTTAGCATCTTGATTGCGTCGACAAGTTGTTGGTTTTTGATAATGGTATCGCCATTGTACAAGGGAGAAATGCCCGTGTACTGAAGGGCGCTTGCATGGTAGGCATCAAAATCCTTGGCGTTTTCCACAAGAGTATCCACGTTTTCCGTGTAGATCATTGGCAGAACCACATCCAAGTAGCCATTTTGTAGCCAAGTTTCGATGTCCTGCATGTACACGTGATAAGCATCAAACACGTAGCCATAGGGGCTTGCGGAAACAATCACATCGGGCGCGATATCGTGCAACAACGTTGTTAGGTTTTTGACAACGTTTGTAACTTGCGCGCGCTTGAAGTTGTGCCACTTTTCCCGAAGGTCGGTGTTCGCCCTTAAATCTTGTGGTAGATTGTTTCCTGTGTAGTTGTACTGTTGGGAAAATGCGCCAACTGCATGGTCGGTAAAACCGCAATCAACATATTCCCCCATGTAGGTGCACTCGGCATATCTAACGTAGTCGTAGCTTACACCATCAAAGTCGTACTTTTGCACCAACTCGGCAATAACGTTGCTAAGGTATGTTTGCACTTCCGGATTGGATGCATCCAAGTAGCCATGCTTGTTGCCATCCAAGTCGGAGTAGACCCACTCCGATTTGATGTGTGGTGCGCCAATTCCGTAGTAGGAGCTTGCTGTTAGAAGTTCCACCCAGGCGTGCACTTCGATACCCAATTTGTGGCACTCACTAATTAGTGCCAGGGTGTAGTCGTTGCCGTACTCGCCATAGTCGTTGCCTTGCATACATGGATGTTGGCACTGCAAAACCTCGCTATAGTAGGTGGTCATTCCGTGCCAAAGTGTTTCCACGTACAAGGTGTTGATGCCCAAGTCGTACAGGTGCTTGGCAAACTGCTTTACACCATCCAATGTGGTTTCGTCGATGGCGGAAGCGTTTGGTCGGTGCCACATACCACGTCCATCCACCGCTTGCGACTCCATAGCAAGTGCGCACTTGGTAGTTAGCAGTTGCAATATATCCTTTGCTTTGGCATCAATTTGCTCGGAGTTTGCCCCCTCCAACTGAGTTAGCGACTTGAGCTCGTCAAGTTTTTGCTCGATGGTTTGGGAAATTTGCTCAATGGCTTGGTAGTCGATATCGTACAGGCCATCGAGTTTGCTTTGCACAACCTTGTCCGCTTGTGCTTGAGCACCTTTGATGGGCGAAAGTACCCTGTCGCGCTTGATGACGATACTGCCAAAGTTTACCTCTACAATGTCGCCAAGTTGCACGCTTTGTAGCTTTTCCACCGCTTGGCCATGACCACTTACAACGTAGGTGCCTTTGCGCAAGGCAACACGCTTGCCCGTTTCCACAACAAAACCACTGGACTTTTCCACAAGTAGTTCATAGCCAAACTCGTTACGCGGAAAGTCGATTGTGTAGATAACAACGCAATCGGACAAGCGCACAACGTTTGCCCCAGCAACATCCAACGTGGACATTGTTGTGGTTTGTTGGTAATTTTTGTCGGTGCACATGTCAACTTGCCACACAACTGCCGATATCAAAGCGACAATCAAAATGATTGCCACCACCATTAGCCCCCTCTTCAAAACAATTCCCCCCTCAAATGCAACATAAGGCTCTGCACAAACAGAGCCCTACGGTAAAGTTACTTATTTTTGTTGATCTTTCAAAAGTTCAACGATTTCTGCCAAAAGTTGTTGCTCTGTCTTTGGAGCGTTCTTTGCAGCTTCTTCGGCAGCAAGGCGAGCTTGTTCTGCAACATCAGCCAAACGTTGTTGTTGGATGGCTTTGATTTCCTTGCGGGATTTGCCTTGTTTGCGGAGAGCCTTGATTTCCTCCTTGGTCAATGCACCACCAAGTGTTTTTGCACGAGCTACTTCGGAGTTGGCAAAGTTGATTGCGCGAACAATTGCAAACAATACAAATGCAATCAAAATAAAGTTGATAATTGCGCTGATAAATGCGCCCCAATCGATGTAGATAGAGTTTGCAAGATCCAATGCGCCATCAGCATCGTAGGCTGGGCTAAGGATTGTTACAGCACTTTCTAGGCCGTTGTTGCCCAAAATGAGAGCCAAAAGCCAGTTAACAAGTGGTTTGAGAATGTTGTTTGTAAGGCCGTTTACAATTGCTGTGAACGCGCCACCAACGATAACGCCGACGGACATATCCAGTACGTTACCACGAGTGATAAACTTTTTGAATTCTTGGAAAAACTTTTTCATACTTGTACTCCTTGTGTTTTACATCGAACAGCAAGCATTTGTTTGTAGGTATTTGTGAGCAAATTGCGTTGCTTGGATACCAAACAAATCCGTTTTGTTAAAGATGTTACATACATTTTACCACTCCGCACAAAAGAGCGCAACCTATTTTGGCAAATTTAGTAAAACTGTTGCAACTTTTACAACAAGTGTTATATAATGATGGTATCATTAATATGCAACACAGTTGAATGCACGCATGATTTTATGCTATGCGGTAGTAGACCTGAGTCTATCGCTTTGGCAAATAACAATGCAAACAACATTTGTTTCGAACAATTGCATCCACATCAATTGCATCACAAAGGAAAAACATGAAACACTACAAAGAATACATACAAATACTAAACGAAGAACTTGCCGTTGCAATGGGTTGCACCGAACCAATTGCCATTGCTTACTGCGCAAGTCTTGTACGCGACCACTTGGGTTGTTTGCCTACTCAAGTTGACGTGCTTGTTAGCGGAAAC
>JAZRHU010000031.1:0-3453 GCA_045644945.1 Candidatus Fimimonas sp.
AATAACGTAGGGATCTCCTACAAAATTTTCATTTAGCAACCTTATCAAAGGCTCTCACTCTGGGAGAGCTGGCGCCATAGGCGACTGAGAGGGAGCAAAAATATACCACAACACCTTTGTTTTCACTCCAACGTGGCAACACTTTGTACAACATTGTACTTTTTGTTTAGCAAGCTGTACAATGCCACACCAAGCAAAGCCGTTCCCCACACAATGGAGTAGAGCGGAAAAAATGTCAATGCACTTGTCACAAGCAAAAACATTCCGCTTGCAAAGTATCCACCAAACCGCCTTTTGCTAAATGTAAATTGTGCAAAGTATGCCGATTTTTTCACAACGGGCTTGTCAAGTGGTGGCAATTTGTCTGCCTGCTCAAACAATGTGTACAATGTGGCAACGTCCACAAACTTTGTTGGTATTTGGCTGTTTGCCAGCTGATTTTCCGTTGGTTTTACCGCAAGACAAAACACAATCAGCTTGTCCGCTTGCAAGCCTTTTGCCATTCGTACAACTCGTCTTACGTCCGCAATGGTAACACAATCGTTATCGAACAAAAGTGCAACGTGGTATCTAATTGCCGACTTAGTGGCAACAATGCCGTCATTTTGCACCTTTTTGATGTCAAAGGAGTAGTATTTTAGCAAATCGGCACAAACCGAGCCAACATTTTCGCAAAAGCAAAGATAATTGCCAAAACTTGCAATTTTTGTCTTTAGGTTTTTTGTGGCGGATGCTTTGTCGAAGCTTTTGCAAACAATTTTGTACACTATGTAACTTGCGCACACCCCAACAATAAAGGCGCACCAAAGGGCGGATTTCACATCGCGCAAAACGTAGTAACTCCAACAAAAAGTCACAAAAAATATTGCAATACTACTCAAAAACACGTCTAAAAACTTTGCCATACAACAATTGTTGCCAATTTTAAAATTTTTATTGTAAATTTGCGCAAAATACTGTATAATGATGCTATGAAAATTGGCCTTTTTGGCGGAACGTTCAATCCGCCACACAAAACACATCTAAATATGGCACGTCAAGCGGTGGCGCAACTTGGTTTAGACAAGCTAATTGTGATGCCTTGCGGAGATCCTCCACACAAAAATACCGACGTGGACAAGCTCGACCGCCTTGCTATGTGCAAAATTGCCTTTAGTGGTATTGGCGAAGTTAGTGACTACGAAATTACCAAGCTTGGCAAAAGCTACACGGTGGATACCCTCAAACACTTGCACCAAATGTACCCCAATGACGAGTTTTTCCTTATCATTGGGGAGGACAGTTTCCGCGATTTCGAAAAGTGGTACATGCCACAGGAAATTTTGTCGATGGCAACCTTGGCAGTATGCGAGCGCGGTGGTGTGGACTCGACAGCAATGGAGCAAAAGTACCTTGGCAAAATCCGCAAGGTGGTTTTTGAGCCAAACGATGTAAGCTCTACGGAAATTCGCCTACGCTACAACTTCCGCTTGCCAAACGATAGTTTTGTAGCACCAGCGGTGGACGAATTTATCACGCAAAACAACATCTACTGCGCAAAGACGGACGTTGTAGACAAACTCCGCACCTATGTGACCGATCCCAAACGTTTCAATCACACCTACTACGTTGTAAAACGCGGACTTGAGCTTGCTCCAAGCTACCTCAAGGAAAAGGCATTTTGGGCATGTCTGCTCCACGATTGCGCCAAAAATTTGCCAGCGGATAGATACGCCGACTACGGCTTTGAGCAAAAGGACATGCCACGTCCCATTGTGCACGCATTTTTGGGCGCCATTGTTGCCGAGCGCGATTTTGGCATAACAGATCAAGAAATTTTGGACGCAATCAAGTACCATTGCACAGCAAGACCAAACATGACGGAGTTGGACATGCTTGTGTACGTTGCCGACAAAACGGAAGAGACTCGACCTTTCCCAACGGAGCATTTACTCAAAGGCACCCTCAAGGATATGTTTGTTGCTTGCCTTGTGGAAGCCAACGATTTTTGCCTAACAACCCATGGCGACGAAATGTACTACCTAACCAAAGATGCCTTGGAGTTCTACACAAAGTAAACGGCAAAAAAACACCACGTATCCCCAAAAAATTGCAAAATCATTGCAAATTTCACACCCAAATTCACACCCATTCCCCCACATTACATACACTAAAATATACAAACATACCACAGGAGAAAATATATGCAAAACATCACTAATCAAACTGTTCTCTCAATCTGCAAAGCCCTTTCCGACAAATCCGCTTTGGATATCAAAGTTGTGGAAGTACAAGGCATGTCCGACATTGCCGACTACCTTGTTGTTTGCTCCGGTCGTTCCGCCCCACAAGTAAAGGCGCTTTTCGACCACTTGGAAGCAGAGTTGGAAAAACTCGGTCGTTTTGCCGTTCGCCACGAAGGTGCATCGGAAGGCCGTTGGATTTGCGTTGACTACGGCGATATCATTGTTCACATCTTCCACAAGGAAACTCGCGACGTCTACGCCCTTGATACCCTTTGGAACAATGGCCAAAACGTAACAACCTACATCGAAGAGTAAATTTAACAGCAGACAAAATGACTATCTACTTTGGATAGTCATTTTTTTTGTTTGGCAAACTGTGTGCTTGTAGCACTTATCAAAGCACGATTTTCACAACAAAAATATCAACGCATAAGCATACATATTTAACGCACACAATAATTGATAGTCCTGTAGGGGAGGGTTGCCCTCCCGCACATAACTAAAAAACCAAATCAAACTTTCCTCTTGGGTGCAAGCTAAGTTGTCCGCAACACTATCTCAAACAATAACTTTCCATTTGCCCATTTTTGTTTTGCTAATATTTGACAAAACCGTTGCAGTAGTGTACAATTATTGCACATCTAAAAACGAGGTACTTTACTATGAAATACACAACCAAAGGCACATGCTCTCGCGAAATCACATTCGATGTTGTAGACGGCAAAGTTTGCAACGTATCCTTCTTTGGTGGTTGCAACGGCAATCTCAAAGGCATTGGCGCACTTGTGGAAGGCATGGAAATCAACGATGCCATCGCAAGACTCAAGGGTATCAAATGCGGTCCAAAGCAAACATCCTGTCCCGACCAACTTGCACAAGCGCTCGAGCAATATCTCGCCAACAACTAATGACGGTTTGTTCAGCGGAATTTACATATTGAAATGCATAAAGTATTATCGTAGGGCATCAAGGCTCGCCCTTTGGGAGAGCTGGCACGTGAGTGCCTGAGAGGGCAACAGAACTCAATACTGCGCTTTAGGTAGGGCTTTAGACTCTCGAATTATCATCGCAAAACAAAAAAAAGTAGTGCATCAATTTGATGCACTTCAATATGCTGGTGTGGCTCAGTCGGTAGAGCAAGTGATTCGTAATCACTAGGTCGTAGGTTCGATTCCTATCACCAGCACCATAAAAGACTCAGGATTTCACTCAATCTTGAGTCTTTTTA
>JAZRHU010000032.1:0-30247 GCA_045644945.1 Candidatus Fimimonas sp.
GCAACCTTCGAAAGTACAAGCGTGATAGTGGTTTGTACCATCAGTTGACCATGCTGTTGAGAATTTGTGTTCGTGGTTTTTAAGTGTTTCGCAAGCAGTAGCGAGAACAAGTGACAAAACCAAAACTACAACAAGCAAAACAATCTTAGTGAGTTTTTTCATCTGTTTTTCTCCTTATTTTTTTGTAGCGCCACAAGAACAAGACATTGTGTGGGCTTAATTTAGTTTTGTTGGAATCTTGAGCAAATTTTCACTTAGCAAACGATACTTTTTACATAGTAAAAACTCCATCAAAACTCAACAACAAAACAATACCACACATGCAATCTTAGGTCAAGTAAAAAACACCTGTACATACGCGATAAATGCGAGATGTTTTTTATTATTATGTTATAGCATTATACAACTTAAAACATTATTATTGTTCGCGCAAAACCAACCTCAAAATTGTCCATTTTGGCGCAATGTTTTAACCATACATTTTGGGTGCAAAGTTTGTTTGCATTTGCGCAAATTGTTGAACTTGACGTTGTTTGATGGCTATGCCAACAAAAAGTTGGTTCCTTTGCATAAGCCATGGAAAAATTGCAACAAAAAAGGCCCAACACAATTGTGCTAGGCCAGTTTTTTGGTTGTTTTACGCGTCGTGTTTGATATGAACATCCACTTGGTTGAATGGGATTTCGATACCAGCTTTGTCAAACTCAGTTTTTACTTGCTCCATGATGTCGAAGTAAACTGTCCAGTAGTCGGCGGAGTTTACCCAAACGCGAGTAACAATGTTGATGCTAGAAGCAGCATGTTCTGTCACTCTGATGAATGGTGCAGGGGTTTTCATAACAAGTTCGTGAGCGTCGCAAATGTCCTTGATGATTTGCTTTGCCTTTTCGAAGTCGTTTGCGTAGCCGATGCCAAAGGTAAAGTCTACACGGCGAGTGTCCTTTTCGGAGTAGTTAACAATGTTGCCATTGGCAAGTGGGCCGTTAGGGATGTAGATAACTTTGTTATCGGGTGTCAAAAGTTTTGTGTTTGTGATGTGGATATCCACAACTGTACCGCTGTGTCCTTGCGCTTCGATGTAGTCGTCAATTTTGAAAGGACGTGTTAGGATAATCAAAATACCGCCAGCCAAGTTGGCAACAGCACCATTAACCGCCAAACCGATACATACACCAAATGATGCAATCAAAGCAGTGAGACCGCTTGTGTCGATACCCAAGTAGCCAACCAAGCACACTACAACAACAATCTTCAAACCAAGCTTAAGCACGTAAGCAAGAGTCTTCATGATGGTTTTGTCAGCTTTTTTGTTGTTAGCGCGTTTTTCAATTCTGCGTGCGACAACGTTGATGATTCTAAACGAAACAAGCAGAATTACCAACGCGATAACGATTTTGATACCGGTGTTTTTTGCCCAATCCAAAATTGAGTTCCAAAATGCATTCCAATCCATAGTGTTTCTCCTTTATATGTGGTGCATCTTGCAATG
Source organism: Candidatus Fimimonas sp. (assembly GCA_045644945.1). Taxonomy (GTDB): domain Bacteria; phylum Bacillota; class Clostridia; order Christensenellales; family CAG-314; genus Fimimonas. The sequence continues at coordinate 1,490 of JAZRHU010000032.1, forward strand.
TTGCGATGTTCTACAAAATGCACTCAAGTTGTTATGTTGCACAATTATTATAGTACAACTGCACAAAGATTGCAAACAAACAAAGTGGCACAATATCACTTTTTTCAAAAAACTATCCACTAACTTCCCCATCGCAATAGTAGTCGTGGCAAAATTAAAAAGGTATTGCGTTTTGCAATACCCTTTTGTTTGCGACTCTATGCGAGCGGTTTAGATGCAAGATGTATGGATAACCTCAAAAGGGGACTCGTCCGTATGCGTAAGCATCGGTAAGTGGAACGAAGTGGAGCGCTACATCATTTCGACATCCCCTATGCAGGAAAGATGGGCAGGCGAAGCAACAAGGAACAAACAAAAAAAGGTATTGCGTTTTGCAATACCCTTTTGTTTGCGACTCTATGCGAGCAGTTTAGATGCAAGATATATGGATAACCTCAAAAGGGGACTCGTCCGTATGCGTAAGCATCGGTAAGTGGAACGAAGTGGAGCGCTACGTCATTTCGACATCCCCTATGCAGGAAAGATGGGCAGGCGAAGCAACAAGGAACAAACAAAAAAAGGTATTGCGTTTTGCAATACCCTTTTGTTTGCGACTCTATGCGAGCCTGCCACTGGTGACTCATAGGGGACTCGAACCCCTGTTCTCGCCGTGAGAGGGCGATGTCCTAGGCCGCTAGACTAATGAGCCATGTTTTTAGCTAACACAGTATAGCACACGACAAAAAAATATGCAAGTGTTTGCAAAAAGTTTGTCAAAAATATGCTAGGCGCAAAATTGTGACGTAAAATATCTCAAAAAACTTTTCAAAACTGTTGAAAGGGGCAACAATTTGTTGTATAATACACTCACCCATGAGTGCAGTTTGTGGCAAACTTGTTGTGTTTGTGCAACCTGCATTTGGGCAAACAAAACTAACTAAATAACACATTCCCAAGATTTCTAGGGCGATTGCGCCTTGAAATAACAACATCCTGCCTGGTACGACAGGTTTTACAAAATGCGTCAACTACGTTTCGTAAAAGGGGATTGCGTCCAAATGCCGATTTCAGGTTACTACGGCTTCCGTGTGGAGTCAAAAAACGCTTTTGCGTTTCGGTAAAAGGTTGATAGTATTTGGCAGATTACCCACCTGTTTTGTCAGGTTGAACCATCGTAAAACTCGGCCAAGGCGGGATTTTTCCATTTTATCAACAAATTTTTGTACCAATGAAAAGAATCGTCGCACTTATTTGCATATTGCTTGTTGCCATCACAGCGCTTTGTGCCTGTGATGGTTCTTTTACGCAAAAATCCCCCATCAAGGGCGATGGTTTCAATGCGCCAACTCCAAGCCCATACCAAAGCCAAAGTTTGCCAAACAAGGGCGACGTGCATTACAAAGTGTACATTTGTGGTGCGGTGCAAAGGGAGGGGTACTACGTTGTTCCCGAAGGTACAACTGTGGCACAAGCAGTGACTCTTGCGGGCTTGCTCCCCGAGACGTTCATGCCAGAAAACGCGACCACGTATATCAAAAATAACTGTCAAATTATTGTTAACTACCACGAAAATGACAGGACTTTCGATTGCTTGAACGTCAATGGTGCAATGGTACAATACAACTTGCCTGTGGAAAATATCCCTGCAAATATCATTCAAAAATTGCACACGTACCTCCAAAAATATGGCAAAATTGCAAACAAGCAAGTGCTTGAGCAAATATTGACGTCAGAGGAATACGCGCAAAACCACTACAAGCTTTTTGTGACGGAGGACGACTATGAAGAGAATAGTTAATCCGCGCATATTTTTGTTTTCCGCCATTGGACTTGTTGTGGGCATTTTGTGTGGACACGCCATCATGTTTGGTAATTGGTGGCCCTTTGGCATACTTGTTGGTTTGCTAACTGTGGCATTTGTGATGCTACTACTACTCAAAAACAATTTGCGCACAATTGCGCTTTTTGTGCTTGTTTTTACCCTTGTGGGCACAGGTTTGTTTCAACTGAAAATCTTGGATGACCAACGTCACGAAGTTATTGCAAAACAAGTAAATCTCGAGGGACGTGTTACAGATATTGGGCGTTTGGGTGGTGCAACCAACGTCATCTATTTGGAAAATTGCACCTACGAAAATGTCAAAATTCCCGGCAGAGTGCAAATGGTGGTGTACAATGGCGGTAGCTTCGATACAGGCGATATTGTTGTGGTCAACGGCACGCTTCGCTCCACCTACGTTTTTGCTGACCAGTTCGATACAGGATGTCTTCGCAACAACTGCAACTACCAACTTACGGACATAACGGTGCTTTCCCAAAGGTCGGGCAAACTTACCCTTGGCGAAAGGATACGTTTGTACATATTCGAGCGTTGCGCAAACAACATGTTTTTCCGTCCGGACGTGATGTATGCTTTGATTACCGGCGACACCAACATGATAGACGACCTTGTCAAAGTTGCCTACCAACGCGCGGGAATGATCCACTTGGTTGCTGTATCGGGTATGCACTTGGTGTACATCATTTCCATCATTGGATTTTTCATCAACAAACTTAAACTCAATCCCCTTGCCGAGTTTGCCATCATGATTGGCCCGCTTGTCTTCTTTTGCTACGTTTGCAACTGGGCGCCATCCATCTTGCGCGCATTGCTGATGACAGTTTGCACCTACCTTGTTAGGTGGATTTCCGGCAGGTACGACATGCTTATTGCGCTCTCGTGGTCGGTGTTGGCATTGCTGTTGTTCAACCCCTACTATCTTTTTGACGTGGGCTGGCAACTTTCCGTACTGTCGGTATTGGGCATGGCAACGTTGCATTTGCGCATCGACAGATTTTTGCAAAGCAAAAAACTCAACAAATTTGTCTACGGATTGCTTTCGGCAATTTCCGTTTCCTTTTCTTGCACGGTTGCCACATTTGCAACCACATCTCACTTCTATGGCGAAGTGCCCATCATGGGTGTGTTGGCTAACTTGATTGGCGTACCACTGATGTCCTGGGCTTTTACCGTTGGACTTGTTGGCCTTTTGCCTTGGGTGTTCAAGTACGCATTGCACGTTGCAGATGGCATTTTGTGGATTGTGACTCAAGTTGCCACAGTTGTTTCCTCGATGGATTTTGCCGTTGCAACACTTTCCACAATTGCTCTTGCAATAGCCATCACAGTGGTGTGGTTGTTTGTTGTTGGACAGTACGTAAATCTCAAAAGAAACACAAAAGTGGTCATTAACGTGGCACTTTTGTTGGTGTTAGTGGTGTGTTTTGTGTTAGCTGGGGTAAAATTACCCTGCGACAACCAAGTGTTTGTAAGCATCAACTTTAGCGGATCGGACGTGGTTGTTTCCAACGAATTTGGCGAAGTTGTTGTGGTGTCCAACTGCAACAGTGGCTATAGTTTGGGGGTAATTAGCGACCACTTGCAAAAGTACGACTACAAGTCCGTCACGTGGGTGTTTACCGATTTTTCCGAGATGGACACAACCATTCCGCCGGAGGACTTTGCCAAAGTTGGGGTAGACAAGGTGTACAACCTTTCCAACAAATCTCCCCAAAAGGCCCTAGAGTACATGTACAGTTTGGGTATCCCTGTGGAGCAGGTTGCAAACAATCAAACTGTTGGCAAAAATATCACAGTGCAAAGTGTGTATGACGGGCAACTTGTGGGCGCTGTGGTACGCATGGGCAAGTTGAGTTTTGCCGTTGTTTGTGGTGGCGAAGCGCAAACGGAGCATTTTTTAAGCATCATGCCAACCATGGATTTTTACGTGGTGGAAATGCCAACAAAAAGCTATTTACAACAAAATGTTGTAAGTTTCAGTTTGTATCAAGATTATTGTGTTACTAATTATGGTGCAAATAAGTATGGAAACTTTACAATTGTGGAAAAAGATGGTACAATAGTAGTTAATTTCTAACGAGGTGCAAACGCGTGATCAAATTTTTGCAATTTAACGCACAACTTAAGACGCAAACATATCCAGCTTTGTGTTTGTTTGGCAACGACGAATGGGTAAAACATCGTGCGTTGGAGTATGTTTTTGCTAGCTGTGGTGTCACTCAGGACGATTTTGCTGTGGACACTTTGGACGCCCCAAGTGTGGACGACATCCAAACATCCTGTCTTACACAATCCATCTTTGGCGACAAGCGCGTTGTTGTGTGCGAAAACTTTGCCTTTGCCAAGGGCAACACCGAAACCAACAAAGTTAAGGAAGCCAAAGCGCAACTAAGCAGACTTATCGAAAGTTGCGATGGTAGTTTTTGTCTGGTGTTTGTTGCAAGCGATCAAAACATCTTTAGTGGTGTCAAAGGACTTGAGTTTGTAGATTGCAACCGCCTTGACTCCAAAAGCGTGGAAAAGTGGATTGTATCCTTCTGCAAAAGATCAGGTGTAAACATCGACCCCGCTTGCACAAGCAAAATTGCCACCTACTGCCTCAACGATATGGCGCGCGTAGCTACCGAAACACAAAAGTTGTTGGACTATGGCGAAATTACTACTGCAACCATCGACTTGCTAGTTCACCGCGATGTAGAACAAAACATCTTTAACCTTTCCAAGCATATCGCTAACAAGTTCACCGCGCAAGCGTTGGAGTTGTACCACGAGCTCAAGCAAAACGGCGAGGAAGTGATGGGTATGTTTGGCCTTTTGTACAACGCGTACAGACGTATGTACTACCTAAAGACCACCAACTACACAACTGACGAGTATGCAAGCTACTTTGGCGTAAAACCAAACTCCTTGTACTTTTTGAAGGAAACTGCCGACAAGTACAAGCCAATGCAACTAAAACGTGCTTTGGGCTACTTCCAAAAGGCCGATGCATTACTTCGTGCTCACATTGATGATGAGCAAACGTTTGAACTACTTATCATGCAACTTTGTGCACTATAAAGGAGATATCATTTCGTGAAACTTATTGAAAAACTCAAAACAAACTACCAATTATCCAACATGATAGTGCGTATTTTGTTTGTTGTGGGCTTTACATTTTGCAATTGGCAAGATTTGCTCATCATGGTAAACATGATGGGTGCAAGTATGGGTTTGCCAGCCGTAGCAACAATACCAACTGTGCTACTTTCCGGCATCCTAACAGGATTGCTCTTTAACCTTTGCGTGCCCTTTGCAGTAAACTCCATTTTGAACTTTTCTCGCTTGTACAACGTGCCACGTCACGAATATGTGTTGCTTGCAATGCTGTTTTTTGACATTGGATTTTTTGCCTGTGGCATACTTAACCTTGTAAACTTGTTCACACCAGTGTTCATGACTTGGGGCTCGGTGTTGTTCCCCTTGATTGTTTCTTGCGGATGCATGATTGGCTTTTACGCAGTAACATCCAAACTGTACTTCAACGTGGTAACTCGTCAACTCTACTTTAGGAGTTTGGCCATTGCCTACTTGGTAACAGTTGCAGTTGTGGGGGTGATGGCATGAAAAAACTTCTACTCATTGTCATTGCTTTGTTGCTTGTGGTTGCTTGCTTGCCAACAACCATCTTGGCGGAACAAACTAACAACGACTACAAAAATAGCGAAACCTACAAACTTCTCGAACAATTTGTAACACTTCATCCCGACCGTTCCAATACCGAAAAGGAAACAGCTGCGGCAGAGTACCTCAAGGATAGATTTGTGGAACGTGGCTATCAAGCGGAGTTGCAACGCGTACCATTTGACCGCTACGAGTACGAAACAAACAACGTAGTTGCCATCAAGGATTGCTCAACCACTACCGATAGTATCGTTATCGGTGCTCACTACGACTCGGTTGGTGTTGGTGCAAACGACAACGCAAGTGGTATTGTGGCATTGTTGCAAATTGCCCAAAGACTAAAGGACGTAAACCTTCCATTTGACGTGTTCTTTGTTGCATTTGGTGGGGAAGAAAAGGGCCTGCTTGGCTCTCAATGTTTTGTGGATAGCTTCTCTCAAAAGTACCGACTTCCACTAACAAGCATCCGCGTGATGTTCAATTTGGACTCCATCGCTAACGGCGACAACTTGTACGTTCAATGCGAAAACAAGTCCACCAGTTTGGCAAACATCATTTTGCAAAATGCAACAGGTAACGCCGAACTTTTGGAAAAGCCACACGCTGTGGGCGTGTTCAATGCCGACAGATGGGGCTACGGCTACTACGAGGATATCCAAGGTAGCGACCACACGCCTTTCCGTATTGCGGACGTGCCTGTAGCAAGCTTTTTCTCGGGTAACTTCCAAAACTGGACCTACGTGGAAAGCATCAGCCCTCTAAACAACACAATGAACACCGCATTGGACAAACTGGACAACTGCAATCAATCGTGGATTGACAAAATCGACACCGTTGTGGATACAATTTGTTCCACAGTTGTTCATGGCGACTTTGTAAGTGTCAGCCAAAATGCTCGCGAAGAGTTGCTCAATCTTGACCTTTGGTACAATCGCCTTTGGCCCAAAATCATTTCGGCGGTAATTGTGGGTATTCTTGCAGTGTTGGCGGTGCTATACAACCGCAAGTTGCAAAAGCAAGCTTTGATGGGCACAGCGCAAGCCAACACAACACACATTTTCGAAACTCCAAGTGCAGACGATATCTTTACTTTCAAAGACTAGTCTTGCGCAAATGCGGTAATTGGTACATCCGCACACAAAAATACAACTCAACAAAGGTAGACTATACCTATGAAAAATCAAAAAACTCTAAAACTACCTATATTTTGTTTGATATACCTTGGCGTTATCATCTTTTGCATTGTTGCCGACCAACTTACCAAAATTTGGATCTACGACAATCTTCTAAATGGTGGCAAGGGCCCAAGCGTACAAATCATTGGCAAATTTTTGCAATTTAGCCCAGTTTTGAACCGCGGTGCTGCCTTTGGCATGGGCAACAGCCAAGCAAGCGACATCATCTTTTTTGTGGTGACAGTTATTGGAATCCCAGTATTTTGTTATCTACTGCTACGTGCGCGCACACGCAGTTTGTTGTCGCAAATTTCCTTTGCAATGATCATCGGTGGCACAATTGGTAACGCCATCGACCGTGCAACTTATGCTACCGAAGGCACATTTTTTAGCGGTGGCGTGCGCGACTTTATTTCCTTTTCCATCTTTCCACCAGTGTTCAACGTTGCAGACATGTGCTTGACAATTGGTGTGTTTATGGCAATTGCGGCCATCATTTGGTTCGACCCCGATAGTCTTGTAAAAATCATGATGGAAGAGCGCGCTCAAGCGGTGGCAAACAAAGCAAATCAAACAGACGGTGCAGTAGCGCCAACTTGCGACACAACACAACCAACTGATATTGCCGTTGTAACTGATGAGGACACACAACTGGCAGTAGACCAAGATACTACTACACTTCAAACGGAAACTCCCGATGAAAACGATACAACTAATTAGCGAAAGTTCATATCGCAGGTTGGATGCCTTCCTTGCGGAAAACACCCAGCTCACTCGTTCTCACATTCAAAAGGTGATGGCCGATGGCGGTGTAACGTTAAACGGCAAAGTAGTAACCAAGGCATCCACGCCCGTCAAAGAGGATGCGGAAATTGTGGTAACCTTGCCGGAGGAAATTCCGTTGGATATCCCTGCACAAAACATTCCGTTGGACATTGTCTATCAAGACGAGCACTTGGCGGTAATCAACAAGCCCCAAGGCATGACTGTGCACCCTGCAAACAACGTGTACACCGACACTTTGGTAAACGCGTTGTTGTACCACGTGACGGATCTTTCCGGCATAAATGGTGTACTTCGCCCCGGAATTGTGCATCGCTTGGACAAGGACACAAGTGGCCTGATTGTCGTTGCCAAAAACGACATTGCCCACGTGGAACTTCAAAAGCAAATTCAAGTCAAAACTTGCAAACGTATCTACTGGGCCTTGCTGGAAGGCGTTTTGAAGCAAGACAATGGCATTGTTGATGCACCCATTGGCCGATGCCCAACCGATCGCAAAAAGATGGATGTTGTTGCCGACGGCCGTAGTGCACAAACGCACTACACCGTTGTGGAACGCTTTGCCACACACACCTTGGTGCAGTTTGAACTAAAAACAGGCCGAACTCACCAAATTCGCGTGCATGCGTCAAAGTGTTTGCATCATCCCGTTGTTGGGGACAAAACCTACGGCTACAAAGCGCAAAAGTTTGCATTGGATGGCCAACTATTGCACGCAAAGACACTTTCCTTTGTGCACCCACACACAGGGGAACAAATGACCTTTTCCGCACCTTTGCCAGAGTACTTCCAAAGGGTGCTAACAACACTTCGCAACAAAAACAACCAATGAGGTTTGTATGAAAAATCTAATTTCTCTTACAGAACTTAACAAGGCGGAAATCGGCCAAATTTTGGAAGTAGCACTTCAAATGCGCCGAATTGTTACCGCAAACTACAAGCGTGGCCCACAATTGATTGGTAGTGTGGTTGCAGGCGTTTGGCCCAAGCCATGCCTTTCTAGTACGGCATTTTCCCTTGCGGCAAGCTACCTTTCCGGCACACCTTGCCCATTTTACAACGTGGATGACGTAATGTCCTGTTGCAAAATGTTGGATAACATGGGCGCAAACACCATTGTTGTATCTTGCGAAAACGACAACCTTGCCAAGACTTTTGCCACACAATGCGCCAAAAGCGTCATTAATGGTGGCTCTGGTCAATACGACCCAATTGGTGTTTTGGCAGACCTGTTGGCACTTTCCATTCGCTGTGATGGACTACACAACCTTTCCGTTTTGGCAGTGGGCAACCGCGACACAAACAAAATAAACGAGTACAACCATTGCCTTGGTTTGTATGGTGGCGAGTTTGTTTGGTATTTGCCTATCGAAGACCTTGCAACCCAACGCAAAGGCATTGTTTTGGACGACATCAAATCGGCATTTTCCGGTGTGGATGCTGTGGTAGACCTTGGCTTGTCGGCCTTTTCCGAGCCCCAACGTTACTACGGTGCAACTGCAGGTATCCCACAGTCTTTGATGGACAAAGGCAGTATCGACTGCGCACTTTTGGGTAGCCGAAACATTGTTGTGGACAACGTTGGTATCAAAGCGTACCCACACAGTTTGGCGGACTTGCAAGAAACTTGCTACATTTCCGTTGCAATGGCTGTGTTGTATCTAATGCACCGCAACTAAGGCAACTTTGCCCCAAATTTGGCATGCAAACGCAACCAAACATCCAACTTAGATAATGCAAAAAGTGAGCACGTGGCTCACTTTTTTTGACCATTACAAAATTATTTACCAATTTTTTACTTTCTTGCAATAAAATGATGTACTCGAACATTGTTTTAGCAAATAGAGGGAAACTAACATGGCAACTTTCAACAAAACTAAAAAGCCCAACGTGGCAAAGATTGACGATGCACTTGTTCGCATCGCGCAGGGGGATGATGTAGCGCTACAAACCCTGTACGACGAAACGGCAACGTCCATCTACGCCTACGCGTTGTCGGTGGTAAGGTCGGCACACGATGCACAAGACGTCATGCACGACACGTTTATCAAGGTGTACGAAAACGCACACCACTATCAAAGCTACGGCAAACCCATGGCTTGGATACTTACCATCGCAAAAAACTTGTGCTTCCAAAAATTCCGTCAACAATCGCGTGTTGCGGACATACCAGACGAAACACTTTTTGCACAACTTGCAGACAACACAAGCATGTCTTCTGACGACAAATTGTTTGTTGCACAGTACCTTGCAAAGCTGAGTGAGGAGGAGCGCACAATAGTTGTGTTGCACGCAATGACGGGGCTAAAACATCGCGAAATTGCCAAACATCTCAACTTGCCCCTTGCAACGGTGCTTTCCAAGTACCACAGGGCAATCAAAAAGCTAAAACAAATCATCAAAGGAGAATCCCTATGAGTAGAAAAATCGAGGAAAAAGTAAATAGCACCTTCTCCAAGGCCACCCCCGATATTTCCAAGTCTGTTATTGCTGATTGCAAAGATACAACCGTCTTTCGCCCAGTAAACTCCACAAAGCGCACCAACGTTAACTTTTGGAAGTTGGCAACATTTGCCCTTGCATTGGTGTTGGTTGTAACGGGTGTTTTGGGTGGTGTGGAACTCAATGCAACAGCGCAAGCAGCGGTAGTTGCTTTGGACGTTAACCCCAGTATCGAATTGAAAATTGACAAGCGCAACCGAGTGAAGGAGGCCATCGCAAATAACGACGATGCGCAAACAATACTTCAAGGTATGGATCTAAAAGGCGCAACGCTGGATGTAGCTGTGTATGCAATCATCGGCTCTATGACGGTGCATGGCTACCTCACCGAGTACACCAACTCCGTTCTTGTTTCTGTCGATACCAAAAAGGAATCTACCTACAACCAAATCATCGACATGGTAACAAGCAAAATCCAAACTACGTTAAAGGAGCACAACATCGAGTCCTCGGTAGTGGCGCAATGGCTCAAGGACAAAGACCTTGTTGGTCAAATTGCCAACGAGTACAACATTTCTATGGGCAAGGCAACTTTGATTACCAAAATTGTGGATGCAAGTAACCGTGATACAACAGAGGGTGCACACAAATACACGGTAGAAGAACTTGTAAATCGTTCGGTAAACGAACTTGCCATCATCCTTGCAAAGTACTCAGGCAACAAGGTGGATGGTTTTGTGACAAACGGCAACGCTAGCGAAAAAGCATACGTAGGCAAACAAAAAGCTAAGCAAATTGCCCTTGCTGACGTAGGACTTGACGAACACCTTACCGAGCAAGGTATCGATCTCTACTGTGATGTTGAGTTAGATATCGAGGATGGCACAATGGTGTACGAAGTGGAGTTTGTGTACAGCAACTACATTTACGAAGTGGACATCAAAGCGCTTGACGGCGAAGTTATCAAGTCGGAAACAAAACACATTTCCATCTTCCACGAAGACAAAAATTTGCCAAATTTGACAGATGATGAGCTTGTTTCAAAGGCGACGGAAGGTCTGCAAGATGTTTCCAACGTGCAAGTAAACACAAAGGGCAAGCAAGTACAAATATCTTTCCAAGCGGGCAACTACCAATACCAAGTTGACCTCACACAAAAAGGCACTTTGCTCAGTTTGGAAAAACGCCTCACAATTACAACAAGCGACGACCGTCTTTCTGCTGACGAAATCAAAAAGATTGCATTGGAGATTCTTTCGAGAAAGTTGAGTTTCTTGGATGACCAAATTGAGGAAATTGATTGCGAACTTAGCGATGATGGCACCTACTACGAAGTGGAAATCGAGTTGTTTGGTTTGGAATTTACATTGCGTATTGATGCAAAAACAGGCGAACCAATGCGCCTTGGCGGAGGATTTGGTGGCGGTTGGGGCAACAGAGACTAGTTGTCAAAAAACCACCACGTATCCCCAATTTTTACAAAAAAAAGCCAATTTTTTACAGCAAAATCAACAATAGGTATCATGCATTGGCATGGTCACATCCCCCTAAAAGGAGAGCGAGCAAAGTTTGTTCGCTCTCTTTGTTTTTGCACAAAGCAAAAAATCTATTGCAAAGTGTGCTACAAAGTGATATAATAGTGTCAACCAATACTTTTGAGGTGCACAATGGCTCAACAACATTACGATGTGTTTATATCCTTCAAAAATACCGCTGCCGATGGTACGCAAAGTGTCGATGCTAAGCTTGCTTCGGAAATTTACAAAAATTTGACCGAGCGTGGCATCTCCGCTTTCTACTCCAACGTCAAATTGTTGGAGCTTGGCGAAGCTACCTACAAAAAGGCCATCGAAGATGCTCTCGACCAGTCGTCCATTTTGGTGTGTATCCTTTCCTGCAAGGAGTATGCAACAAGCAAATGGGTAGAGTACGAACGCGAGTCCTTCCACGAAGATATCCTTTCTGGTCGTAACCCAGGTGGCGTAATTGTGCCATATCTTGGCGATTTGCATGGCAACGACATTCCACGCTCCATTCGCAACTACGAGTCCTTTATGATGGGAACTCACACTCCAGCGGACGTTTGCGAATTTGTTACCAACATCATCAACAAACGTAGAGCATCTGCTCCTAGTGCGCTTTCCGGCAAAACGTCTCTTACAACGGGCAAAACAACCTCTCAGTACTCCCCCGAGTACGGTCGCGAAGCACGTCGTTTGAAAATTCAAGCGCGCGAAACTCGCAATGCCGATATGCCTGCTATCGAGTACTGCTTGGAGCGACTCAACAAGAGCAAAATCCACATTTTGGATGCTGGTTGCGCCTATGGTTACGTAACCAAGGACCGCTTTGCTGATATCCCCAACACCTTTGTTTTGGGTGTGGACCGCTCTCAAGCATGCCTTGATACCGCACGTCAAAGCTACTCCGCACCAAACATCGTGTACGAAAAGCTGGATTTGGAAAGTGAGGATTTCAACGAAGAGTTGGAAGATCTTATGGACAAACACGACATCCCCAAGTTCGATATCATCTTTAGCTCACTTGTTATCCACCACCTGTCCAATCCACAAAAGTTTTTGCGTAGGCTTCGTAGATACTTGGCGGACGATGGTTTTATCATCATTCGCGGTAGTGACGATGGCTCAGTTATGACCTACAACGACGATGGTTTGATTGACAAAATCATCACTTTGCACCTTTCCACCGATGGTATTTCCGACCGCGAAAATGGCCGAAAGATTTACCACCAACTCATCACGTCTGGCTACAAAAACGTCAAGATGATCAACTACATCAAAGATTTGTCCGGCTTGAACCTCGACCAACGTTACGAGTTCTACTTGGAACGTTACGACTACCGCAAAAACTACCTCAAGATGGTTGCCGACAAAGACCCCTACAACATGGAAAAGCGCAACAACTACGAGTACATGAAACTGCTCCTCGAGGAGTTGGAAAACAAATTTGCCGACAAATCCTTCTGGTGTTGCGAAATCGACTTTGTAGGCATCGCGCAAAAGGACAACATCTAACTACAAACTACATATCAAACCACAAATCAAAATGCGATGGCTATTGCCGTCGCATTTTTGTGTACAAGTCTATTTTGGGGTGTACGAGCATACACTTTTTAGTAGTATTTGGAGTGTATTTTGACTTTTGATTACTCAGGCCTAACGGAAAAACAAGCAACGGAGCTACTCAAACAACATGGCCAAAACTGTCATACGCGCAAAAAACGAAAAACTTTTTTGCAAAAATTCTTTGCGCAGTTTGCCGATTTGATGATTGTCATTTTGCTGATATCTGCAGGACTTTCCTTTGGCATGGCGTTGTTTTCTGGTGACAAAAGCGAGCTTACCGAGCCCATCATCATTGTGGTAATCGTGCTGGCAAATGCCTTGCTTGGGGCGGTGCAGGAGCATCGTGCGGAAAAATCACTAGATGCGCTAACAGCGTTGACCTCCCCAAAAACAAAGGTTATTCGCGATGGCGCACTTTGCCAAATTGATAGTGCCAACGTGGTTGTGGGAGATGTGTGCATCTACGAAAGTGGCGACGTTGTAACGGCCGATTGTGTGCTACTCCAAGCCAATGGTTTGTTTGTAAATCAAGCGCCACTAACAGGGGAAAGTGAGCCACAAGAAAAGTCACAAAACTCAACACGTGGTGGCAAAAACAAGGTTTTTTCCGGTTGTTTTGTAACAAAAGGCAGTTGTGTTGCCAAGGTGTACGCCACGGGCGCAAATACGGAAATTGGCAAAATTGCAACGGCTATTAGTGACACGAAACAACAACTCACTCCCCTTCAGCAAAAGCTAAAACAACTTTCCAAAGTGATTGGTATTGTGTGCATTGCAGTTTGCTTTGCTGTGCTTGTGTTGGGATTTGCAAAAGGGGTGGCAAATCGTATGCCACATCAAACGCTAACGGACGTGTTTTTGGAGGTGTTGCTAACATCCATATCCCTTGCCGTTGCCGCCATTCCCGAGGGGCTCCCTGCCGTTGTTACGGTGGTGCTTGCCAAGGGCATTGTAAAAATGAGCAAGCAAAATGCCGTTGTAAAGCGGTTGACTGCGGTGGAAGCGCTTGGCTCGTGCAACGTTATTTGCACCGACAAAACTGGCACTTTGACGCAAAACAAAATGACTTTGGTGGGCGTTTTTGATGGCACAACCTACCGACTTACACAAAACATTGATGGTGCCGACAACCTGCTTGTTGCCTACTCGTTGTGTTGTGACGTGATGCAAAATGACGACGGAACTTTTGTTGGAGATCCAACGGAAATTGCCGTGGCGCAACTTGCCAAAATACCCCAAAACACAACACGTATCTGCGAAATTCCCTTCGATTCCGCCACAAAACTGATGTCTGTGGTGGTAAAAATAGATGGTAAACTGTACTGCATCACAAAGGGCAGTTTGGAAAAAATGTCAGCATCTCCCAACTACAAAACGTTCAAACAGCGTCAAGATTTGCTTGCCAAAAAGGGCCTAAGGGTGCTTGCATTGTCGGTGGTGGAAGTTGAAAGCGATTTCGACAAAACAACACTTCAGCAAAACTTTAGCATCGTGGGATTGTTTGCCTTGGCCGATCCACCTAGGGCGGAAGCAAAAAAGGCCGTTGCGTTGACAAAAAGCGCAGGTATTCGCACGGTTATGCTAACAGGGGATGGTATCCAAACGGCAACGGAAATTGCTCGCCAACTTGGCATCATGCGTGCGGGAGACGTGGCGCTCGATGGCGAACAACTTGCCAAGCTAACTGATGACCAGCTAGCGCAAAAGGTGGAAAAAATTTCGGTATACGCTCGAGTTACACCCACCGACAAACTAAAAATTGTCAAGGCGTGGCAATCGCTTGGCAAAACTGTGGCAATGACAGGGGATGGCGTAAACGATGCACCCGCTTTGAAAAGTGCCGATATCGGTTGTGCAATGGGTAGCGGTACGGACGTTGCCAAAGATAGTGCCGATATCATTCTTGCGGACGACAACTTTGCCACCATCGTAGATGCTGTTTCCTTGGGGCGCACCGTCAAAGATAACATCAAAAAATCGGTACTGTACCTGCTTACTTGTAACATTGGCGAGGTGCTGTCCGTGTTTGTGGCGCTTTTGTTGTGGAATGTGTCGCCATTTTGCGCAATGCAACTGTTGTGGATAAACCTCGTTACCGATACACTCCCCGCATTGGCTCTTGGCACCTACAAAAGCGAAGCGGACGTGATGCATTGTCCACCAAAAAGTCGCAACGCAACCTTTTTTGACGGTGGCGGGGCTCTGTCACTCGTTTTAGGCGGAATTGCCTTTGGTGCTGTAACTTTGCTTGGCTATAGCATTGGTTTGTCACATGGTGCAAATGAGCCCGCCACAATGGCCTTTTTGATACTTTCCCTTTCGCAATTGTTTTTCGCATTGCAGGTACGTAGCCATCGTGGACTGTTTAACGGTGGCATGACAAAAACCATGGCAATTTGCATGGCAATTTCCTTTGCGCTGGTGTTTGTGGTGGCCCTTGTACCACATTTGCAAATGTTGTTTGACCTTGCAACATTACCCCTTTGGATGTACCTTGTGGCAACACTTTTGGCCTTTGTTCCAACGCTTGCATTTGAGGTGGCGCGAGTTTGCACAAAGCACAAAACAAACCTGCAAAGTTGATGTTAACACGCTTCAAAATAGCACACGTACCGCCAAAAAACAACAAAAAGGACTACACTTTGCCGTGTAGTCCTTTGTTATTTGATATTTAACTAGTGCTATTTGATACCCAATTATTTCAATTTTTGATACCTAACTATTTCAAATTCAAAACAAACTCTGTTTGTGCTGGGCCTTCGACAAATGGGTTGTAAACTGCAACTGTTTCCCCTTGGGAGTTAATGTACCAACAAGTTTGTGTGCCCCCTGCAAGGTCAACGCGAACTGCCATGCCAACGTGGTCTTTGCGATTGAATGCGCCAACGGAATCCGTTTGGGAAACGCCCCTACGTCCAACAATAAATCCGTCAAAGTTGTAGTCGGTCAAATATCCGCCGTAGGTTTTGCCTTCCTCGCCCTTAAATTGGCTGTTGTACACAAGTTTGCCCTTGGAGTTGTACATTGTGTCTTGTCCCGCCAAGAAAGGATACAAGTCGTGTTGATGGCCGTAAACGGCAAGGTCAACACCAATTTGATTGAGCAAATCCGTCCAAGTTTCTTTAACTTGGGTGTGGTTTTTGCGACTGTTTACAAACTGAATGGGGATGTGGCAAGCAACCAAAGTGTAACGGTAGTTTTCGTAAGGCTTTGTTGCAAGCAAATCTTGTAAGAACAAGGTTTGCTCTTCGTGATACTTTTCAAATTGCGCTGTGCCGTAGTACTCCCACCAATCGTCATCGTGGTCTTCGCCAAGGTCAAGTGTGATACCAAACACGTCATCAAGTTGGAACCAGTAGTAGAAACTGCCGTTTTTGCTACCGACGTACTTGTGTAGCTCTTCGGCGTAGGCGCCCTTTATTTCGTGATTGCCACGTGCGTACACAACAGGCATCTCGCCTTTGGTAACGTCGTGCGCAAGTACGTTACTAAATTGCACGTCGTCGTAGTAGTCCATCATACCAACGGAGTCGCCCAAAATAACCAAAAAGTCCAATCCATCAACGGAGTTTGCAGTTGCAACCGCACCTTTGCGCGCATGGTGCACGTCACTCATTGTGTAGTAAACAAGTCCGTCACTACTGTCTACCGGACGGAAGTTGTAGCTTTTGCTTATTTCCTTGCCCTTGAAACCACCAAATGGTCCGCGGTAGATCATCTTTTCCGCATGGATGGAGTAGCTTTTTGCTTGGTCGAGTTTGTCTTGTGGCACAACAATTTTGTGTACTGTGTCGTTGGATTTCATACTGCCGGCAAACAAATCGTAGTACTTTTCGCCATCAATTTCCACCCAAGCCGTTGCCGAGTGGTTTGTGCTAAACACAATTTGATAGGTGTCTTCCACAGCGTACACAACTGCGCCATGAGTAAATCTGCTACCGATGGTAACGCCAAAGCCACCAAACACGCCCAACAAAATAGCAAGCGCCACGCACACGCATTTCAAAGCGGTGCAAACCTTGCAGTTTTTGCGAGGTGGGAAAAACATCAACAATGCAAACTCTACAATTGCCACGCTAACCAACAACGACAAACCAAACTTTGGCAAAATAAAGTACAAGTAGTCGATTGCGCCCATCACAACCACCACGATGCTTGCAATGGTAAACACGCCCAAAACTGCTGTCAAAGTAACCTTGGGCCACTTTTTGTCACGAAGGAAAACAAGACTTGCAACGGACAGTGCAAAAATTATCCAAAGTAGTATGCAGATGTACAGTGGCACGTTTAGCAAAAATTCCGTTGGGTCGCCCACTTTCAACACGTCTGCGATAACCTTGGAAATACCACTCCAAATCACTCGCATTGCCGTCCAAAACAAAGCAACAACAAGCGCCCAAAATGCGCAAATCACGCTCCACAAATTTTTCTTGATAAGTTTTAGCATAAGATTTCTCCTTGATTTTTCAAATACGCCAATCATTATAGCACAACCGTATGATAATTACAATATCGCAAGCAAAATTTGCAATCCATTTTGTGCGATATTTTAGTATACATGTTATAAGATTCTTCCCCACATACGGCACTATAAAATTCTACAAAAAATCACATGCGTATCTCAAAAAAAGATACACGTATTGCAAAAAATAACACACGTATCTCGAAAAAACGGCACACGTATCGATATAAAACATAAAAGCCCCGCATTGCGACGGAGCTTTTGTTTTGTAAATTTGTGGTCTTTGTGTCAATTCAGTGGACAATTTTAGGTAGTTGGCAACTATTTCAAGTAATCCAAAAAGGAAATATCGTAGGTGCAATTTTCAAAGTGCTCGTTGGATGTGTAGTCGTAGTTATCCTCACAGCTTCCGTAAATGGAAAAATTGCAATCCAAAAAGTGCAGTTCGGTTGGTGTAACGTTGTAGTTCTCGGAGTATTCCTCAATGTAATCAAGGTAACCCATTGTGTAAACAAACACAACGGTATTGTTTTCCTCATCCAGCATGATGTATTCCAAAACTTCCCACTTTTCGGTAACCTCCGTCCATTGGAGCAAATATGTAGGTAGAGAAAAGTGTTCTTGGTCAAAAATGGGCTTCACTTCGTTGCCATCTTCGCAGGCAATGGCAAACTTTTCCAATCCGTTCACAAAGCCATCAAAATTGCTTTCTGTTAGTTGGCACGTAAAGTAGATTGCAAAGTAATCCACGTCTATTGCTGCAAGCCAATTAAAGTAGTAGTCGGTAAGGGTAGAAGGTGTTTCTCTTGGGAAAAGCAATAAGAAAGAATTATATAAATACTCACCATATCCAAACAAATTGTCTTTCTCGGAGTCAGTGATTCGTCCCCAGTCATCTAATATGCCATCATACATGTATTGATAATTTTCCACTCCAATTTGTTCGACACTGCAACCACCCAAACAAAAAAGCAGTAGTATTATCATCACTAAAGTTGCCGATAGACTTTTCATTTCAAACCTCCTTTGGACTACTGTAATAAAAAATGACTAACTGTTTTTAATTGCTTTTTGGAATAGTATAACATACTTATGTAGCTTTTTCAATACTTTTGCCAACAAAAAGCCGTATTGGTGGATACGGCCTTTGTTTTGAAATATTTAGCTATAGTACGCGCTCTAACACGCATATCTAAACAAAGTGTTTAGCTTCCAATCAGCGGTATTGGCTATTGGAGAATTATCATATCGTCAAACCACTCTTGGAAATGGTCAAAACGCACGTACGTCACGTAGGTATATTCTCCCGTATTGAAATTCCATTTATAAATGAAGTTGAGTTGAGCGTCTCCCCAAAGATCCGGACCTGTATCAACACCACCAATAAAATATATATCATCGCCAATCACGTAAGGACTACTCGCGCCACCGGTTCTGATTAAGCTTGCTGAGCTGATATTTTCGTGCTTGTCAAAAAATTTTGCTTTTGATCCATCTATTATCTTTGTTTCGCCAGTATTTTTGTTGGTAATTTCTACACGTTGAGTAAAAAATGACAATATTGAGCTGGGGTAATAGAAAGTGTAGTCGCTGTTTCTGTTGCTACTTTCGGAATATTCGTAACTTCTATCTACATCAGCAATAATCTCGCCAGTTTTTTTCGTTACGTTCCAACAATAATAGACTTGATTAAATTCATCGGTCGTAATATCGTCTATTCTAAGCCAAAAACAATCATCGCCAAAAAAACTATTGATTACATCGGTGTAAAGATTTGCTTCTCCCAGCTTGGTCACTTCAAAGTTTTCGTACTTGGTAAACAAAAACTCAACAACAAAGTCTTGCTTGCTAAATGCAAAGGAATAATATCCATCTTGCTCCAAAAATACAATGATGGTGTCTTTTCCGTTGTATTTGATGTCCTCGCGTAGGTAGTGCACGCCCTTTATTACCAATTCAAAATGTGTCAAAAGGACGTAGTTTGTTGAGTTTTCTAAAGAGTCAAACATCTCTTGGATGTCTTCGTCACTTACCACCCATGAGATACATGCTGACAAAGACAGTACAAGCAAAATCAGCACCAAAACTAATGCGATCTTTTTCATCCCTAATCCCCCCTTTTGCTATAATTGTTGGTTATTTAGCATTTTTTTGTTCAATTTTTTGTTGATGGCAATGCTAATTACCACAATCAACGCAATGGCAATAGCTCCGCAAATGCTCCAAACTGTGATGGGTAACGTCAAATCGGTAGACGTGCCGTTGTCGTATGCCAAAAGGGCATCGTAGATGGGCCCAGGCACAAGGGACAATGCGCATGCAATGCAGGTCATAACAAGTCCAACCACAACCGTCACAAGAACAATGGGCCACACGTGTACCTTGGATTTTTTGTGATGGGTAACGTTTGTGGCAGTTGCGCTGTCTATCATTGCCAGCAAATCGAACAACATTGCAATCAAACACAGTATGTTGTAGCCACTTGTTTTCAATGCGGAAACCAAAATAACACTCACAACAATACCAATAACAATTGCAAAAAACGCAACACGTATCAGCTTTTTTGCTATCTTTTCGATGTATCTACGCTTGTAACGCTTGTGGTTTTTCCAAATTGACAACACGCACAAGAGGAACACAAAGTAGTTTAGTGTGCCTACCAAAATCATGTACGCATCCGTAGCGCCAAATAGTGCTTCTGCAACAAAGCACAACACGCCAATTGGGTAAACTAGGTAGGACATCAAAGCAAGCCTAGTGATGAGTTTGTCAAACTTTAGCACTAGATAAACGCGTGCAATGGCAGTATTGCGGTCGTATTTGTCACGCTTTCTTTGGACGTATTCTTCGTCAGAGATATCTTCCTCGTCCAAAGAACTGTTGGCTCCGGAATATATCTCATTTCCGCCCATTGTTCCAACGGGAGTGCAACTGCAGTGTTTGGCATCGTTGTATGTTTCTTCCGTTGATGTTTTGTTGGCGATGCGGGCATCTACGTAGGCCTTTGCTTGCGCGATGATTTCATCATCGGGATTGTTGGTGTCGTTGACCTTTTTCAAGGCGGAAAGCAATGCAATGCCCGTTATAAAGAGTGGAATCCCCAAAATAACACTTGGCAATGCCGCCAAAAGCCATCCCCATTGGATAAACTTAGCTCTGTTTGCAAACAACAGTAGTGGTATAGCAAATGAGTTCGCTGCGCCAACAATGGTCATCAAAATCATCAAAATTTTGCGCCAGTTTACAACAATTGGGCGCGCAGGGCCACTGTCGTAGCCCGAACCATCGTCAATCCACACTTCGCTAGCAATCAGATTGTCGTTACTATCGTAAATATCGTAGTATCCCATAGCTTTTCCCTTTGGTGGTGTTGTTTGCCCACCAGATTTTTTAGTGTTCTTATTTGTAAAATTCGTTTTAGATTTTCCATTGACATTACAAAACAACATAGTTTCGTTGACGTTAACAGCCACTTTTGTAGTTGTTAATGACGAGTTTTGTAGTAGTTAGCAATCTTAGGAAAACTCCTCTTGCAAGTACACTTCCTCGAGGTCGTTTTCGTCATCGCCGTAAAAGAAGTACACAAAGCCGTCCAAAAAGCTCAAAAATCCCATGTCGTTGTCCAACGGATCGAATTGCAAAAGCATCTTTGGTGGAGCCTCTTCGTAGTTCCAATCGCTTGGGTTACCCAGCAGTTTTGTGCAAATTTCGTCATCGTCCACTTGGGTAAATTCCATCAAGTAGGCATCACCAAATTGCTCGTAACCTTCCACCTGTGCATTGAACTCGTCCAAAACAAGTTCCGGCTCCGTTGCGCAGTACTTGACGTCGGCAAGCAAGTCGTAGTGGCCACCCTCGGTGTGCAAAAATATGTACAAGTAGCCATCGTGTGGCAGTTTGTTTTCCTTGTCCAAGTGGGCAATGTCGGCAAGCCTGATTTGCGCAAAAAACATTTCGTCATCGTAAAAATCCTCCTCCCAACCCATTGGTACGGCAGGGTCGCCAAAAAACTTTGATGCTGATAGGTCGTAGTCGCCTTCCGCCTTTTTCACTTTGATACCAATTGCCATGGTCAGTTCTCCTTGTAATCCACGTGATGGAAAGATAGTACCCAAAACGCCAGCTGGCACTTTGCAATGCGCAACCATTTGGGGTTTAGTCTAAATTTGTTTTGGGGTGTTGATTGAATAAATCAACATCGTTTTGTTAAGTATAACATAATTTACACACAAAAGCAATAACGAAATTTTGCTTTGCATAATCAAATACAAACTAGTATTGGCAAAATATTCGATACACGTCTAACGAGAGCATCAAATACATCTTTCTTTAATTTTTTCAAGCACTTTGCAAAAGCAAGTGGGGCGTTATCCACGATAGTGTAGTTGTTTTGCAAAAGACGAATTCAACAAAAAAAACTCAGGACTGTTTCCAATCCTGAGTCTTTTCTTCCTGGTGGAGCTGACGGGACTTGCACCCGTGTACCAACGCAAGCCAACAAAACTTTCTCCGTACACAGTTTACTTTTGCTGTCACATGATTAAGAAAGCAAACAAACTTACCATGTCAAGACACCTTAGAGTTTCGGTAACTATCGGTGCGCCAGCCGAAATTTACCTATTTGCGAAATCTGACGCGGATCACTTGGCCTCGCAAAGGAGCCAAGGTCCACGCGCTGGGTTAAACTACGCAGCGTATGCCATTCCGAAGGAACGGCTTGTGCTATTGTTAGCAGTTAATTTAGGTTTGCCTTGATGTCGCAGATGCACTGCGGTACGCTTATCTTGCCTACTGTACGCCGGGCGAATCTAAAAACAGCCCCATGTGTTGCACATAGCTAACAAACCTTTGGGGTGTTGGCGTGATGTGTTTTGTTGTTGCAATTTTATTGCTACTACATTATACACCAAATTTTGCAAATTGTAAACCACTTTGGGGAATTCTATGCGTATTTTTCACTTTTGTATCAAGTTTGACTAAAAGCTACCAATAACGCAAGTGGTGCGGTGTAATGTTTGCTCTTTTGCTTGATTGCGTTACCAAAGACAACTTTTGATGGAATCATCAAAAAAAGCGACACGTGGTAACTTTTTTGATACAACGTATTGTCTTTTTGTGAAGATTGTTGTATAATTGTGTCAAACAAAGAGAGGTATCTTATGAAAAACATTTTGGTTGTTGGTTGCAATGGTGGCATGGGCAAGGCTATTTGTAGCAAGCTTTTGCAAAAGGATTTTGCCGTTATTGGCATAGATATTCACGAAGCGCCTGCGGTGGAAAACATCATCTATTTTCGCGGGGACGTGCGCAATTTTGATGGACTTCAAGCCATCTTTGAGCAACTAAAAGCGGAAAAAATCACCTTGCACGCGGTTGTTACAACATCGGGAATTTATCGTATGAACTCCCTTTTGGAAATTTCCGAAAGCGACTACCAAACAATTTTTGATATCAACTTTTTGGGCGTGTATCGCGTAAACAAAATCTTTGCGCCTTTGATGGCAAAGGGTAGCAGATTTGTTATCACGTCAAGCGAGCTTGCTCCGCTAAACCCATTGCCCTTTACTGGGCTCTATGGCATCACAAAGTCCGCATTGGAAAAGTACGCATTTTCCTTGCGTATGGAAGTGTCCTTGTTGGGTATGCACGTTTCCATCATTCGCCCGGGTGCAGTCAAAACTCAACTTTTGGATGACACCATGGCAAACATCAACGCCTTTTGCGATAACACCGAGTTATACAAGGAAAACTCTCGCAAGTTTTTGGGCATTGTAAATGCTGTTGAGTCCAAACACGTCAAGCCAGAGCGCGTTGCAAAACTTGTTGCCAAGGCGGTTTGTTCCAAAAACCCAAGATACGTGTACAATCTTAACCGCAATTTGGGATTGCGCTTGCTCAGCATTTTGCCACATCGCATGCAAGTGGGCATCATCACCGGCCTTTTGAAGGGCAAAAAGAGCAAATAACAACGTGCATGTTTTGACGTAGCAAAATTGCTCAACACAAAAACGATATAACCTATTCCAAGGGCGCAATGCAACCAAGCATTGTGCCTTTTTTGTTTTGGTATGACACGTTGGCCACGCTTGGCACTTTGTTATAGATTTTTTGCAAAAATTACCAATATTTGTAGAGAAATAGTTATACACAAGCTATTGTATAATATACTAAAAAATACGCACAAGGTGTTGTGTTATTGTTGACAAGCCATCGCAATGTGACTATAATAGTTTACATATCAATATAGGAGGATCACACAAATGAAAAGATTTATAAATTTGCTTTCAATCATGATCGTTTTGGTGATGGTTTCAACATGCTTGTTTGCTTGTGCGCCAGATCACGAACACGATTTTGTTGAAGTTTCCACAACGGCAACCTGCCTTGAAGGTGGTAAAACAACTTTCGAGTGTTCCATCTGTGGCAAAACTAAGACAGAAAATGTTGACGCACTTGGTCACCGTCACGAAGAAGATTTGACAAAGAGAACTGTAACCTGCACAAAGAAAGGTAAGATGGTTTTCGTTTGTGAATGTGGCGACAAGTACGAAGAAAACGTAGAGGCGCTTGGTCACAACTTTGGTGAGCAAACATCCTTCTCTCGTATCCCAATGTGCCAAAACTACAAGTGCAAAGTTTCCGGCTCTATGCCAACAAGCACATCCAAATTCCGCGATCAAGTAAAGTACACATTTACTGATGCCGACAAGGAACGTATCGAGGCTGGCTTTGAAGCACTCAAAACAACTTTGGCTGGTTACGGCGAATACGACGAAACAAAGCACGCCTATGTAGAAGGTTCCGATTGGGACACAACAAACGCTGCTTTCGAAGATGCTGTTCTTGCTTGGGAAGATGAACTTTACTTTGTAATTGCTCAATACCAATATGCAAAGATTCAATCCGACATCGACTTCTACAACGAAGACAAGCAAAATGCTCAATTGGAAATCTCCAACTACTACGACGAAGTTTTGGCAGACTACAACAGCTTGTTCCCACTTGTTTACGAAACCCCACTTCGCGAATACTTCTTCTATGGTATGACTCAAGAAGAAATTGACGAATTGTTGGAAGAAACACGCAACGCATCCAACCCAGAATGGGTACGTTTGTCCAACCGCAACAACGAAATTGAAACAGCATACGACGCAATCAAAAACCCAGAAGGTAGCGCAACTGTTCTTGATTTGTATGCAGAGTTTGTTGAAAACAACAACGCTATGGCAAAGATCAAGGGCTACGACAACTACATGGAATACGCTTACGATCGTATCTATGGTCGCGAATACAACCCTGACCAAATTGCTGACTACTACGAAAATGTAAAAACTTACATTGTTCCATTGTTCAAAAAGTACGAAAGTGCTTGGTCTACAAACCAAAAGACACACAGTGGTTCCACACAATACAGTAACTTTGTAAACTTCGTTCAAAAATCTTTCTTTGCTTACTACGAAGCAAACAAAGCTGTAAACGATTTCTTGACTGTTATCAATACAACCGACTCCGAAGGTAACGCAACTTCCTACTACGATATCTTCAACGACTTGATGGAAACAAAGAACTACTTCCGCGGTGACTACTCCGGTGCTTACTCCTGGTGGATCCAAGAGTTGGAAACTCCAATTTTGTTCTTTGGTACTGGCAATGACGCTGCAACAACAGTTGTTCACGAATTTGGTCACTACGCAAACGAACTCAAAAACCACGATAACCCACAATCCTTCGACCTTAGCGAAACTCACTCTCAAGGTTTGGAAGTATTGTTTATGAGCTACCTCAACGAAAACAAGTCTGGTATCATGAGTCAAACTGTTTACGATTTGTACTCCTCTTACCAATTCCTCAACAACTTGTGGATCACTTGTATCGCAGCAGGCGTTGACGCATTTGAACGTGCAGTTTACACAAACAACTACACTGGCGAAAGTGCTGACGAAATCATGGCTGACGGCAAAATCACAAAGGACGAGTACGACACAATCTTCACAGAAATCATGGCTGAACTTGGTTGCCAAGGTTACGAAACATACTGGCGTCTTGTAACAATCCGCAGTGCAGGCTACTACATTTCCTACTCTGTATCCATGGCTTGCTCTTTGCAACTCTTCTCCGATGGTACAAACTTCGACCAAAAGGTTCAATCTTACCTCAAGCTTGTTAACTACTCCGATGTAGAAGAACAAATCGACTTCAACTACAAGCAAGTTCTTGAATATGCTGGTTTGTTGTCTTACGATAACGAAGAAATGTTCAAGTACATCTCCAGAGCACTTGCTATCTAATCGTTTTTGCATTGAACTTTACTAACAAAAAGGACAACCCGACATGGGTTGTCCTTTTTTTGATTATCGCTTTAGCGTAAAATATCAAAACGTATCAGTAACAAAAAGATGCACTTTGTTGTTACTACTTTTTTAACTGTGCCACAATGTAGTCGACAATGTACTTGCTCATGTCGATACCTGTGCAGTCGAGGGTGCTTCTAAAGTGTGGGTTGGAGTTAACTTCGCACACAATTGGGCCACTTTCGCCAAACATAACGTCCACGCCGGCAAAGTCTAGGCCAAGGGCTCTAACTGCTTTCAAAGCAACTTCCTTTTGCTCAGCTGTTAACTCGATAGTGCAAGCGGTGCCACCGTTTGTGATATTGGAGCGGAAGTCTTTGTTGTTTTGACGGAGCATACCGCAAATAACTTTGTTGCCCACCACGTTTACTCGCACATCGCGACCAACGCTAGAGGACACAAACTCCTGCATCAAAAAGTCCTTGTGGCCAATATTTGCAACAATTTGTGTTAGCTCGTCAAAGTTGTTTGCAAGGTAAACTTGTTGTCCAAATGAGCCGTACGCTTCCTTTACAACCATCGGAAAACCAAGCACGTCCCCCGCAATTTTGAGGAATTTGTCATCGTTGTAGCCAACACCTTCAAATGTTTTGGGTGCAACAATAGTTTTTGGATGGGGCACGTTGTGTTCCGTCAAAGCAATGGCTGTGCAAATCTTGTTATCGCAAAGAGCAATGGCTGTGGAACTGTTGAATGTTGGTATACCTTGGCTTTCAATCTTTTGTGCAAGCACAGTGTCCTTGTCCCAAAAGATGGCAAAGTCGGGTTTTGGGCGTGGCAAAGGTGCGCCTACTTGGCAAAGTAGGTCGGTGGTGGTAACCAGTTCAAGTTGGATTTCTCGTTCGCTTGCCGAAGCCATCAGCAAGTTGTACAAATCCACAAACTTGTCCTTTTTCATAAAACTGTTTACAACAAGCCAGCCAAACATTTTTTCTCCTTGTTGGGAGCAAACTGCAAAAACAAAATCATACGTTTGCGCCCTTGGCTTTGGATATTCCAATCATACCACAAAATATCCGTTTTGACAAGTGCAAAAATATCTCCAAGTGTGCAATTTGGTCAATTTGCACCAATTTTAGTTTGCAAGATGTGTTGTCATCAAAATGATGCCCTTTTGCCAGCTTTTGGCATTTTTCAATCGCGTTAAACACGCCTTTTTCCCACAAAACGACATCAAAAAAGTTGCAATATTTATAAATACATTGTATAATTGTTTCACTAAAATACTTTTGGCACATTGTGCAAAGAGGTTAACTATGACATACAACAAATACAGAACACACAACTGCGGACAACTCCGCATGGAAAACGTTGGCGAAAAGGTAACAATCGCAGGTTGGGTAAACTCCGTACGTAACCTTGGTGGCGTAACTTTTGTAACAATCCGCGACCACTTTGGCATAACACAAGTAATCTTGGACGGCCAAGAAGCTCCCGCACGCGAAAGCGTTGTTTCCATCACAGGCGAAGTTTTGGAGCGTATCAGCAAAAACCCAAAAATGCCTACTGGCGACATCGAAATCAAGGTGGAAAAACTCACAGTTTTGGGTGCTTGTAACAAGGTTTTGCCATTTGAAATTGCCGATGCGGAAAACACTCGCGAAGATTTGCGCCTTAGATACCGCTATCTCGACCTTCGTAACCCTGCCAACCACGAACGTATCGTGTTGCGTTCCAAGTTGATGCAATACGTACGCAACTACATGCACAACCACGACTTTTTGGAAGTTCAAACTCCAATTTTGACATCTTCCAGCCCCGAAGGCGCACGCGACTTTTTGGTTCCAAGTCGTCTTAACCCTGGCAAGTTCTACGCTTTGCCACAAGCTCCACAACAATTCAAGCAATTGTTGATGATCAGCGGTTTCGATAACTACTTCCAACTTGCTCCATGTTTTAGAGACGAAGATGCTCGTGCAGACCGCTCTCCAGGCGAATTTTACCAACTCGACTTGGAAATGTCCTTTGCAACTCAAGAGGACGTGTTTGCCGTAATGGAAGACTTGATGGGCAAAATCATCAAGGACTTTACTGGCAAAACTGTTCCTGCAAAGTTCCAACGTTTGACATACGCCGATGCAATGCGCGACTACTGTAGCGACAAGCCCGACCTAAGAAACCCACTTAAGGTTGTGGATTTGACCGAAGGTCTTGCAACAAGCGAGTTTTCCGTATTCAATGGCAAAACTATCAAGGCAATCAAGGCAACTTGTGCCGACAAAGGTCGCAAGTGGTACGATGCAATGACAAAGTTTGTTATCGACAACGAAGGCAAAGGCCTTTGCTGGTTCAAGTACAACGATAACGCGCTTTCCGGTAGTGCTGTAAAATTCTTGAACGAAACAGAACAAGCGTACATTTTGAACACCCTTGGCGTACAAAATGGCGACTCCATCTTTATCATTGCAGATAGTGCACCTCGTGCAACAAAACTCATTTCCACACTTCGCAACAAGTTGGGTACAGAACTCAACATCCTTTCTGACGAGTTCAAATTTGTTTGGATTGTAGACTTCCCATTCTTCGAGGAAGAAGATGGTCAAATCCAATTCTCTCACAACCCATTCTCCATGCCACAAGGCGAGCTTGATGCATTGTTGAACAAAAACCCATTGGAAATCTTGGCTTACCAATACGACCTTGTTTTGAACGGCGTAGAACTTCTTTCTGGTGCTGTTCGTAACCACAACCCACAAGTTATGGTCAAGGCATTCGAAATGGCCGGCTACGACCGCTCTGTTGTAGAAAACAAATTCCCAGCGTTGTTCAACGCATTTGACTACGGCGCTCCACCACACGCAGGTTGCGCATTTGGTTTCGACCGCTTGTTGATGTTCTTGTGCGGAACAGATATCATTCGTGACGTAATTGCGTTCCCACTTAACAAGTCCGCTCAAGACTTGATGATGTCCGCACCTTCGACAGTTACCGAACAACAACTCCGTGACGTTTCCATCAAAATCGACATCAACGACTA
>JAZRHU010000033.1:0-14459 GCA_045644945.1 Candidatus Fimimonas sp.
TACAATGTTCAACAAAACTTTGGAAGTTTTGGAAGCACATTGGTTATTTGGGCTTCCTTTGGACAAAATCCAAGTTGTTGTTCATCGTCAAAGCATTGTGCACTCCATGGTATCATTTGCTGATGGTAGCGTGATGGCCCAATTGGCGGAACCAAACATGTGTTTGCCTATACAAATTGCCTTGCTCGGCAATGGTGGCGAACAAATAATTGAAAAAATCGACTTTACTCAAATGTTGAAACTGACCTTCGAGCCAAGTGACGTGGCAAAATTTCCCTGTGTCAATTTGGCTTACGAAGTTTTTGATATGTATCCTCTTGCGCCAACAATTATGAATGGTGCAAATGACGTATGCGTAGAACAATTTTTGCAAGGCAAACTTGCATTTGACAAGTTCTACCCAACAATTATGCAAGTTGTGCGCAATTTTGCAGAGCAACTTGCCAATGTGCCTGTAACTGTGGAAAATATCATCCACTTTGATCAAGAGGCGCAAACAATCACTAATTCTATTCTAAATGGTGTTATATGCTAAATCTTTTTGGTAGTTTCTTGACAGCATTGCAATCGGTGGGCAACATCGTGCTTGCTTTGCTGGTATTCATGTTTATGATCACCGTGCACGAATTTGGACATTTTCTTGCCGGTAGATTGCTAAAATTTCAAATTAACGAATTTGCTGTTGGTATGGGCCCTAAGCTTTTTTCTAAAAAGGCCAAAGACGGCACAACCTACTCTTTGCGCGCATTGCCTTTTGGCGGATTTTGTGCGTTCGAAGGGGAAAATGAGGACGGCGAGGAAAACCCACGTGCCTTCAATAATCAAAAACCATGGAAACGCATCATAGTTTTGCTTTCCGGTGCGTTGTTTAACTTTATTTCCGCAATTATTATCTGCTCCATCGTGTTTATGTGCTATGGCGAAACAGTTGTAAAGGTAAACGACGTCTACGAGTATGCGCCAACTATCAATCAACAGTTGGAGGGCAAGGTGCTCTACAAGATTGATGGCAAAAAACTATTTGTTGTGGATGGTATTTCTCGTTATCTCGATGAGGAAATGACGATCGAAGTAATTGACGAAAATGGTAACATCCAAACTATCGAAGGCGTTTTGCGTGGTACCTACATCACTCCAATAGTCAAACTTGTTGGTGCTGAAATTGTCAGTGACGATGGCGCTAGCAAGATTGTAAAGGGCGACACATTGTACAGCGTAACCTTGGCTGATGGTAGTGTAGAGTACTTTAGTCAAGCAGGTGACTACGAGAGTATTATTTCTAAAATTGATGGTGCGTATGTGCTTACAGTTATCGATGGTAGTGGTGTTCATCACAAGTACACAATTGCCGACAATCTCTACTTGTCACAACGTATTTCCATCGAAGAAACCGAGTACACAGGTGTTGGCATGTCCATCGGGTATGTCAAGTACAAGTTCTCCTTTGGCGAGGCAATGTCTAGAGTGTTGCCATACTGTGGCGAAACAGCCTTGACAATTTTGCGTACAGTTGGAAACTTGATTACTGGTGTTATTGGTGTCGAAGCGGTTGGTGGTCCCATTAGTACGATTGGTGTAACAAGCCAAGTTGTAGCAAGCGGATTTTCCAATGTGCTCTACTTGATAGTGCTAATTTCCATTAACCTTGCAGTGTTTAACCTGCTTCCAGTACCTGCACTAGACGGATGTCAAATCCTATTTTGTATCATCGAATGGATCTCCGGAAAGCCAATTAACAGAAAAGTTCAAGGCGTAATCAATGGTCTTGGCCTTATTCTTTTGTTGGTTTTTGCTGTTCTAGTCGACCTCCTAAAACTCTAACAATCCAACGCTAAGATTGCACCAAAAATAGTGCCTTTTGCGGTGCAACTAGTTGATAATTACAAAAATATCACAATTTATATACTACTATTACAGACATAATATACAAAAATGAAGCAAGCAACAGTCAAAAACATCAAAATAGGTGCTGGCGCGCCCATATCCATCCAGTCAATGACAAACCTGTCGGTACTGGATGTTGATGCTACTTTGGAGCAAATCAGAGCGCTCCAAAGTGCTGGTTGCGACATTGTTCGCATTGCGTTGCCTAATGCTCAATCGGTTGAAGCTTTCAAGTTGGTACGTACAAAAACGGACATTCCACTTGTTGCAGATATCCACTTTGACTATCGTCTTGCCATTGGTGGCATCGAGGCTGGTGCGGACAAAATTCGTATAAATCCGGGCAATATTCCACAAGAACATCTTGATGAAGTTATCGATTGTGCCAAGGCTCACAATATTGCAATCAGACTAGGTGTCAATGGTGGGTCGGTAAACAAAACCTATCTCGACAAATTTGATGGTGACAAAAAGCTGGCTCTTTTGCAAAGCTTGCGCGACTACACAAATTATTTTGAGGATCGCAATTTCGATAACCTTGTGCTGTCGGTAAAGAGCAGTGATATTCGTCAAACCATCGAGCTCAACAAGGCAATTGCTACCCTTGGCTATCCATTGCATCTTGGCGTTACCGAGGCAGGCCTATTGAGGCAGGGCCTTGTAAAAAACGCAATAGGAATTGGCTCGTTACTTTTGGATGGCATAGGCGACACAATCCGTGTATCCTTAACATCCAATCCTGTAGACGAAGTGTACGCTGCCAAAGATATTCTTGTTAGTCTTGGACTAAAAAGTGGTGTGCAATTTGTTTCCTGTCCCAAGTGTGGACGTTGTTCCATCGACCTCGAAACAATTGCCTCTCAAGTCTACGACTACGTAAAAACTCTCAACAAAAATATCAAGGTTGCCGTTATGGGTTGCGAAGTAAACGGCCCAGGCGAGTGCAAAGATGCTGATATCGGCATTGCTGGTGCAAACGGTGGCTACATACTATTTAAGCATGGACAAGTCTTCAAGCGCATCAGCGGAGATAATGTCCTGCAACAATTCATCGAGGAAGTAAACAAACTGTAAAATGCTAATCAATCAACTACACGAAAAATTCCCAGATCTCAAGGATTTGCGAGTTAGGGACATACTTGTTGACAAGGACAAGCGCAAAATTCGTTGCATTTTGTCCTATCCAAACAATTCCGAGTTAGATGCTACCATCAAAAGTAACATCTATGCTTTCGTGCGCAGTTGTGTGCCCAAAGGATATTATTGCGAGACAAAAATCTACAACGATGTTTTCTCGGAAGTTTCCTTCCGTACAAACCTTTTTGATTTTATCAAAAAACGTTTCCCAGCTTTCAAAATCCCTCGCGAAAGAACGTCAATTTCCCAACAAGAACGCAATATTTCCGTTGTGTTTAGTGTAACGGAAATAACAAAAGGCAATCTTGAAGTGGCAAACTTCATCGAGGAACTTTCCGAACACTACAAAAACTTTACTTGCTACAACATTTCTTTCGATATCAAGGTGGACAAGGATATCCAAATCGACTACGATGCCTACATTCTCGACCAAGAAAGATTGGTGCAACTTGCCATCAACAAGGAACTTATGCGTCCTGTTCGCAGTTTTTCCGTTACTAATGTGGAAAAATACATCGGCAAGGTAATCAACAATACCAGCCCAATGTACATTTCCGATATTCGTGGCGTAATGAACGACTGTGTTTTGTGTGGTACAGTTTCCGCCAAAACACTAAAAGCAACGCAAAAAGACAAATCACTTTACATGTGCAAGTTCTCTTTGAGTGACAACTCTGGTGCAACAATTCCTTGTGTATTGTTTGTTCGATTCGAAATTTCCGATTTCCAAACGCTCAAGCAAACAACGGGCAAGCCAGATAGCGAAGTAAAAACCATTTCCGAAACAAAAGCTGCAGCCAACGATCGTAAGATGAAAAAGTTGATGAATATCTACGATACCATGGAAGTGTTGGTGCGCGGTAAAATTACCTACAACGACTTTTCAAACCAATTGGAAATGCTTGTTTTTGACCTTTGTCTTTGCAAAATCTTGAAGGACGAAGGTAAATTGAAAAATATTGCGCCTGTTCCTCAAAACTACATGATCATTCAACCTTTGTACTACGAGGACTATCAACAAGCGTCATTTACTCAAAGTTTGTTCCGCAACGAGCATTTTGCTAGTCAAAATCTAGTTGTTTTGCATGCAAATACTACCGGTACAGTTGCCACAAAGGATAAATTTGTGTGCATTGCTGGTGTAAAAATTCGCAACGGAAAGATTGTGGAAAGTTTTTCTACATATGTCAATCCCGAAATTGCAATTGCGCCCGAGTTGGAAAAACAAATTCCAACAACAAGCGAGCAGTTGCTTTACTGTCATACCATAACAGAGCTAATCCCCGATTTGTACAAGTTTACCCATGGTTGTTCCCTTGTCGGCACCGAAACGTCCAAACTTGTTGCAATGTTGGATTACTATGCTGAGCCATTTGGCTACAAGTTTACTAACAAAATTATTGATCAAACGGAACTTTTGGACAAAATGTTTGACGAAAGCGCATTTGCTAAAAAGCCAAACTGCGCCAAGTTGGAAGACGTTGCCAAAGTTTGCAAGATTCCGTTTGAAAAGTCTGCTTTTTGCAAGATTACAGCACAAACAGTTGCTCAATGTCTTGTTAAATTGTCCGATAATTTCAAAGGATAAATATAATTATTGTTTGCAAACACTTGTCAAAGAACTTTGTCTATGGTATAATTGTCTCAGCGTAAAGGAAACTGTCGTTTTCTTGCGTTCGCCAAGTTGATTATTCTATGGTGAGAGTGGAGTTCTTTTTCTCCACTCTCTACTTTTTGTAAGGAGGATTTATGGGAAAGGTAAGTGATCAAGTCTTTGAACTTGTTGCCCCCATTGCCGAAAGTTTCGGTTTGGAAGTAATTGAAGTGTTGTACGAAAAGAAGTACGACGGTATGAACTTGACCATCGTCATCGACAAAGATGGTGGTGTAGATATCAACGATTGCGAAAAGTTGCACCGCGCAATTGACGCTCCACTTGACGAGTTGGATCCAATTGATTGTGCATACATTTTGAACGTTTCCTCTCCAGGACTTGACCGTCCTTTGAAGACGGAACGCGACTTCAAACGCAATCTTAACAAAAAGATTTCCGTCAAGTTGTACAAAGCCTTGGAAGGCAAAAAGAACTTTGTGGGTATTTTGACCGCCTACGACGAGGAAACTTTCACAATCACAGCAGAAAAAGGTCAAACAATCACATTTGTAAAAAAAGACGCCGCACATATTGAGCCGGTTATTGAATTTTAGGAGGAACAAAAATGACAAGCAAGGATTTCTTTCTCGCTTTAGACGCACTTGAAAAAGAAAAAGGTATCAGCAGAGAAAAGGTTATCGAATCTTTGGAAACAGCACTTGCAATTGCTTGCAAAAAGCACTTTGGCGAAGCATCCAATGTTATCGTAAAAACCAACCCAGAAAAATTTACCATTCGCGCATATATTTCCAAAACTATTGTGGAAGTAGTGGAAGTTCCCGAAAAGGAAATTTCCTTGGAAGACGCTCGTCTTATCAAAAAGTCCTACAAACTCGGTGATGATGTTTTGACAGAAATTGATCCACGCACATTTGGTAGAATTGCTGCACAAAATGCTCGCCAAGTAATCTTGAACAGTTTGCATCAAGCAGAAAAGGACGTAACATACAACCAATTTGCCGACAAAGAAAACGAACTTTTGATTGGTGTTGTAACTCGCATCAAGGAAGATGGCACAATTTTTGTTGAAATTGGCAAAAACCAAATGGAAGGTATGCTTGCTGTTAACGAACAAATCCCAGGCGAACACTACCAACCAGGCGACCGTATCAAGGTACTTGTAAAACGCGTTCGTGATGGTGTTGGTGGAACACAAGTTATTTTGTCTCGCGCAAGCTATGTGTTCATCAAGCGTTTGTTCGAAGCTGAAGTTCCCGAAATTCGCGCAGAAATTGTTCAAATCAAGAGTATCGTTCGCGAAGCTGGCTTCCGCACAAAGATGGCAGTTTACTCCACCGATCCCGAAATTGACGCTGTTGGTGCATGCGTAGGTAACAAGGGTGCACGTGTTAACTCCATCGTTTCCGAAATTGGTGGCGAAAAGATCGACATCATTCCATGGAGTAGCGATATTCTCGACTACATCGCAAGAGCACTTTCTCCTGCAAAAGTATTGATCGTTCAAGCGGACGAAGATACAAAGGAAGCAAAAGTTGTTGTTCCAGACGAAAAACTTTCCCTTGCTATCGGTAAGGAAGGCCAAAATGCTCGTCTTGCTGCAAAACTTACAGGCTGGAAGATCGACGTTAAGTCCTACTCTGTAGCAATGCAAAGTGGCATGTTCGACAACATGGACGAAGGCGAGAGCGATGGCGAGTAAGACAAAGCGTATTCCCGAAAGAATGTGTGTTTCTTGTAGGGAAATGAAACCAAAAACAATGCTCGTTCGTATCGTTAATACCGAAAATGGTGTTGTTGTGGATGCGACAGGCAAAGTTAACGGACGTGGCGTGTACATTTGCAAATGCAAACAATGCATCGAGCGCGCCTACAAACAAAAGAATTTTGCAAAAGCAAACGGTTTTGCTATCACAGATGAACTGTTTGCTCAATTGGAGTCTATAATTGAACAGTAAAATAGAAACTTACATTGGATTTGCAATCCGAAAGGGCTCGGTAGTTTTCGGTGTAGACAACATCAAGTACTATCGCAAAAAGATGTACCTGCTTGTGTACACACCATCCCTTTCGCAAAACTCTTTAGATGTGCTAAAGCTTACATCCGAAAGAGTGGGTTGCCCCCTGTCACAAATAGATGATTACGAAATGTTGCAACGTAAAAATTGCAAGGCGTTGGCAATTTGTGACAAATCTTTGGCCGACGCAATATTAGAAAATTTGAAGTAGTGCTTGCTGGAGGATATAAATGGCAATTACAACAAAACCACAACCAAACAGAATGGAAAACATCAAAACAGTAAAGACAACAGTTGTGCCTACTGCACGCGATTTGTTGCAAGCAGTTGCAAAACTTAAGCAACAATCTAATGCGCTTACTGATTCTATTCGCACACGTAAAGCTCAACTTGTTGCTCAA
This sequence comes from Candidatus Fimimonas sp., assembly GCA_045644945.1. Taxonomy (GTDB): domain Bacteria; phylum Bacillota; class Clostridia; order Christensenellales; family CAG-314; genus Fimimonas. The sequence continues at coordinate 7,053 of JAZRHU010000033.1, forward strand.
GAAGCAGTAAAAGTTGCTCCAGCAACTGTAGTAGAAACTCCAGTTGTTGTAGAACAACCCAAAGCTGAAGCTGTTGTTGAAAAACCTGTCGAGGTAGCCAAGGTAGAAAAGCCCGTGGTGCAACCTGCACAACCAAAGCCAGCAGACAAACCAAAGCAAGCACCAGTAGAGCAACCTGCTCCACAACCAGCGCCTGCTCAACCAAAGGTTTCTTCCGTGGTAGAAAATGGTCGCGAGGTAAAAACATACACAGACGAAAAGGGCAACGTAAAAGTGCGCAAGTTCTTAGATACTTCCGCTCAACAACGTAAACCTGCTCCTCGTCAAGATGATCGCAGAGGTGGCCAACAACAAGGTCAAGGTCGTCCTCAAGGTGGCCCTCGTCCAGGTGGCAAGCAAGGTGCTCAACCAATGGACAAAGGTGATAACAAGCCAGGCGACAAGCGTCAACAAGGTGGCAAGCCACAACAACCTGCTAAGAAGCCAACATTTGTTGCTCCAGTTGTTGATCTTCCACGTCCAGAACCTCAAAAGTCCTATGGTAACAAAAACAAGACCAAGGAACATCCAGAGGAAAAACGCGGTCAAAGCAAAAAGGCTCTTATCACACGTAACTACACAGGTGACTACGACGAAGATAGAGTTGTTCGCAAGGCTCGTCATGGCAAAAAGGGCGAACAACCCACTCAACCAATTGTTACTCAAAAGATCACTCACGCAGTTATCACAACTCAAGATGTCCCCATCAAGGTTTTGAGTGAAAAGATTGGTATCTCCGTTTCCGAAATTATCAAACAACTTTTCAAGGAAGGCGTAATGAAGACTATCAACGACTCCGTTGACTTCGACTACGCAGAGTACATCGCAGGTATGTACGATGTAACACTTGAACTTCAAATTGCAAAAACCGCCGAAGAAATTGTTGTCGAAGGCGAAGATGACGGTCTTGTAGATGATACAAAGCGTCCTCCAATTGTTACAGTTATGGGTCACGTAGACCATGGTAAGACATCCTTGTTGGATGCTATCCGTAACACAAGCGTAACAAGTGGCGAAGCTGGCGGTATCACACAACACATCGGTGCTTACACAGTTACAGCTAACGGCGAACCTATCACATTTATCGATACACCAGGCCACGCAGCGTTCACAGCAATGCGTGCACGTGGTGCAAAGGTAACTGACGTTGCAATCATCGTTGTTGCAGCGGACGACGGCGTAATGCCACAAACAATCGAAGCTATCAACCACGCAAAAGCAGCGGAAGTTTCCATCATTGTTGCTATCAACAAGATGGACAAACCACACATCGACCCCGAAAGAGTAAAGCAACAACTCACCGAGTACGAATTGCTTCCTGAAGAATGGGGCGGAGATACAATCATGGTTCCAGTTTCTGCTAAGTCTGGCATGGGTATCGACCAACTTTTGGAAAGCGTATTGCTCGTTACTGAAATCAAAGAGCTCAAAGCTAACCCCAAAAAGCGTGCAACAGGTACAATCATCGAATCTCGTCTTGACAAGGGCCGTGGCCCAGTTGCAACCATCTTGGTAAGCAATGGTACACTTCACGTTGGCGACAGTCTTATCGCTGGTGCTGCAACAGGTAAAATCCGCGCTATGTTCGACGACAAAGGTCGCAAAGTTAAGAGCGCTGGCCCATCTATTCCAGTCGAAGTTCTTGGTTTCTCCGAAGTTCCTCAAGCGGGCGACTACATGTTTGTAGCTGACGAAAAACTCGTAAAGAAAGCTGCAGAAGAACGCAAAGACAAGATCAAGTTGGAAGCTGCTCGTCAAACTCCAGCTATGAACCTTGGCGATTTGTTTGGTCGCATCTCTCAAGGTCAACTCAAAAACCTCAACATCATTCTTAAAACTGACGTCCATGGCTCACTCGAAGCTTTGAAGGCAAGCTTGGAAAAGATCTCCAACGACGAAGTTGTTGTATCTTGCATCCACGGTGGTGTTGGTGGTATCAACGAAACAGACATCATGCTTGCAAAAGCAAGTCAAGCTATCATCATTGGCTTTAATGTACGTGCTGATTCCAAGGCGAAAGCTCTTGCCGAAACCGAAGGCGTAGACATCCGCTTGTACTCCATCATCTACGATGCTATCGACGACATCACAGCCGCTATGAAGGGTATGCTTGCTCCAAAATTCCGCGAACAAGTTACCGGTACTGTGGAAGTACGCGAAGTATTCAAGATTAGCGGTGTTGGCGCAGTTGCTGGTTGCTACGTTACTCATGGTAAGGCTGTACGCAACGGCAAAGTTCGTGTATTCCGCAACGACGTAAGTGTTTACGAAGGTAGCATTGCTGCTTTGAAACGTTTCAAGGACGACGTTAAGGAAGTTGCTTCCGGATACGAATGTGGTATTTCTATCGAAAACTTCAACGATATCAAGGTTGGCGACGTATTCGAAATTTATCAAATGGAAGAAATTGCTCAATGAGAACTGACAAACTTAATGCTGAATTCAAAAGATACATTGCGGAAATTTTGACACGTAAGGTCAAGGATCCTCGCATCACAGAAATGTTTACCATTGTTCAAGTGGATTGCGATAACGATCTTTCTTACGCAAAGGTATATGTTAGCATTTTCTCTACCAATCCCGAAAAGGGTGCTGCAACATTTGCAGCCATCAAGGAAAATGCTCACATTGTTCGTCGCGAAATTTCCCGCAATATGCACATCCGCAAAGTGCCAGAGTTCATTTTTGTATTGGATACATCTATGGAGTATGGTGCAAAGATAGGTAACATTCTCAATGAAATCAACAAAAAAACTAACAATTGAACAAACTGCACAACAAATAAAGCAATGCTCATCCATTGCTTTATTTGCACATACAAACCCTGATGGCGATACAATCGGCTCTTGCGTTGCGTTGGCTCATGGCCTAAAGCAACTTGGAAAGACTGTGGAAATTTTTTGCGATTTTCCAATCACTGGTAAGCTTGCAACCTTCGAGGAAGTAAAACTTGTTCATAACGAGTTTTTTGGCAAGTACGATTTGTTTATTGCGGTGGATTGTGGCGACATTTTCCGCACGGGCGAGTTTTCCGGCTTGTACGACAGCCAAAAGGAAACTTTAACAATCGACCATCATGGTGGAGAATGTTTCTCCAAGTACAATTGCTTGTTCCCATATGCAAGCACTTGTCAAATTGTTTTCGAAATTCTCAAAGTGCTTGGCGTTGAGTTCACCAAGACAATTGCAACCTACTTGTACATGGGGCTTTGCACCGATACTGGAAACTTCTCCAACAGTAATACCGATGCCGACTCTCACAACATGGCAGGGGAACTAATCAACTTTGGTGCGGATTTCCAACACATCAATCGCACGTTTTTTAGAGATATCGAACTTAACGAACTAAAACTGCACGCACGAGTTCTTTCTCGCATGAGAACCTACTACGATGGAAAAATGGTCTTGTTGTATGTTCATCAAGCTGATATTGACGAATTTGGCTTGGATAACACCGTAACAACCGGACTTGTTCACTACGCCAACGATGTTGTAACTGCAAAAGTTGCAGTGTGCGTATCTCAAGATGGCGAAAATGCCTACAAGGTTAGTATGCGTGGCAAAAACTTTAACGTTCGCGAGGTTTGCCAATACTTTGGAGGTGGTGGTCACTTGCTGGCCGCTGGTTGCCGTATTAGTGGCTACTTCGAGGATGTTATCGAGCAACTTGTTCGTGTGGTAGGATTTACAATATGAACGGATTTATCAATGTACTAAAGCCGGTTGGCGCAACCGCAAGCGATGTTGTTGTTTGTCTAAAACACGTTTTGCATCAAAAAAAAGTTGGCCATCTTGGCACACTTGATCCAGGCGCAAGCGGTGTTTTGCCTATTGCAATCGGTCAAGGAACAAAACTTTTCAACTTTCTAACAAACAAAGTCAAGTACTATCGCGCATTTTTTACCTTTGGTAAAACTACCGACACGTTGGACTCCTATGGCGAAATTCTTGACCAAGGCAAGCCAATTCCAACTGAAATGGATGTTTTGGAGGCTCTAAGAGGCTTTGTTGGCGAACTGGATCAAGTTCCACCCATCTATTCAGCAATATCTGTTGGTGGTGTAAGAGCCTACAAGCTTGCAAGAAATGGCGACAATGTTGAGCTGAAAACTCGCAAAGTAACCGTGTACGATATTTCACTTGTCAAACAACACAGTACAGACACTTTTGTTGTAGATATCAAATGCAGTGGTGGTACATACATTCGCTCTCTCGCAAGGGATATTGCCAAAGCTTGTGGCACAGTTGGCTACATGAGTGGGCTAATTCGCTTGCAATCGGGCTGTTTCGATATCGAACACGCCTATACACTTGACGAAATTCGTCAACTAAAGGAAAAATGTATTGTCGATGTGATGTATCCATTGCAAGATGTCGAGGAGTATCACTTTGATGACAAATGCTTCGATGATGTAAACTTTGGCCGTAAAATCAAATGTCCATTTGATGACGGCTATAAAAAGATTTATTGCAAAGGTATCTTTTTTGGGCTTGGTAAAAACCAAGATGGATACCTAAAGATTGAATACTACCTAAAGAATATTTTCGAGGACTAATCCCTTTATTTACTATGCAAATTGTAAAGTTCGGCCAAAAACTTAATACTCCAATCGTTATTGCGCTGGGATTTTTCGGTTGCATGCACAAAGGTCACGTTCAGCTGTTGGACGAAGCAAAAAAACTTGCAAACTCTACAAACAGTAAAGTTGCATTGTTTACCTTTGCTAACAACCACCTAAAGGTGCTAGGCAAGGATGTAAAACAACTGTACACCTTTGATGAACGTTGTAAAATCTATCAAAATCTTGGCGTAGATGTGCTTGTTTCCGCCGAGTTCAACAAACAATTTATGCAAACAAGCGGTGCCGAGTTCCTAACTCAACTCAAAGCCTACAATTTGCAAGGAGTTGTTTGTGGTTTTGACTACACCTGTGGCTCAGACAGAAAGAATAGTCAATTTGTCAGCGAATATCTTGGCGATATTCCGGTAAAGGTTGTGGAAGCCGTTTGTGTTGACGATGTAAAAATCAGCACAACATTGATAAGGGCCAAACTTGGCGAGTGCCAAATATCCCTTTGCAACCAATTACTTTCCCAAACATTCTTTTTCGATGGCAAGGTAGTTCACGGACGTGGCGTTGGAAATCAACTTGGTTTTCCAACTGCAAATGTGCAAGTTGATGCTGACAAGTTTTTGCCAGTTGGTGTTTTTGCTGGTAACACAGCTATTGATGGTATCGAATACAAATGCATCATCAATATTGGCGCAAAACCCACCTATAACATTGATGAACCAACTGTTGAAGTACATATCATCAACTATGGCGGAAATCTCTACGGAAGAGATGTTTCCGTTCAATTGTGCAAATTTTTGCGTCCAATTTGCAAATTTGATTGCTCCGAGCAACTAATACAACAGCTAAAATTAGACATGGAGAATTGCCTAGATGATTAAGTTTGGTCCAAGTGGCAACTGCAAAAGATTCTATGACGAGGGTTACAAGAGTACAACTCAAGCGCCAAAGTGGTGTGCTGAGCAAGGTCTAACTTGCTATGAGTATTCCTTTGGTCGCGGTATTAACATTAGTGATGCCAAGTGCTCCGAAATTGCTCTCGAAGCTAAAAAGTACGGCGTAGAAATTTCCGTTCACGCCCCATATTACATCAATTTTGCCAATCCCGATGACGCCATGGCGGAAAAATCTTATAATTACGTGCTAAAAAGTGCAGAAAAGGTAAGATGCTTTGGCGGTAAACGTGTAATTTTCCACCCATCAACGGTTGGCAAGATGTCGCGTGCTGATGCAGTGGCGCTAACACACAAGCGTTTGGAAATTTTGGCAAGCATGATCTACGAAAATGGTATGGACGATTTGATTTTCTGTCCAGAAACCATGGGCAAAATCAACCAAATTGGCGATGTCGAAGAGGTTGTAAGTTTTTGTAAGATTGCTCCATTCTACATTCCTACAATCGACTTTGGTCACATCAATGCGCGCACACATGGCAGTTTGCAAACATTCGAAGACTACGAAAAGCTTGTTTTGCATGTTATTAACGAGCTTGGTTTTGAGCGAGCTTCCAAAATGCACGTCCACTTTTCCAAAATTGAATACAGCACTGGTGGTGAAGTTCGCCATTTGACCTTCGAAGATCAAATGTATGGCCCCGATTTTGAGCCACTTGCACGAGTATTCAAAAAGTACAATCTCAGTCCAGTTATCATTTGCGAGTCGGATGGCACTCAAGCAGATGATGCTGTTGAGATGAAGCGCATTTACGAAAATGTGTAATTTGTAATTTGACTTTAATTTACTTCGAAAGGAGGAAATATATAGATGAAAAGTACCGAAAAACTCTTCAATCTTTCTAATGTTGATGCCATTTTGCTCATCAGCGATAAAAACCGCATGTACTTTACCGGTTTTGCATCAACTTTTGGCTACTTGCTTTTGTTCCCACAAGACCAAAACTATTTCATCACTGACCCACGTTACTACGAAATGGCTCAATCTTTGGAATGTCGCGAAATGCACGTTTTGCAAATCGAGAACGGCGTAAGTGCACTTGGTATGGTAACAAAGATTTTGAACGACCACAATGTTAAAACTTTGGGCTTCGAGGATACCGAACTTACTGTTGCCGAATTCAACGGTATCAAAGATGGTCTTTCCAGTTTTGATCTTGTTCCTGTTGGCAAAAATATCAACACAGTACGTAGCTACAAGACCGAGGAAGAAATTTCTTACATAAAACGCGCACAAGAAATTACCGATTTGTCCTTCAAGCAAATTTGCAAGGTTATCAAAGCTGGTATGACCGAGCGCCAAGTTGCTATCGAGCTTGAGTACTTGATGGCTAAAAATGGTGCCGAAGGCCTTGCCTTTGATACAATTGTTGCAAGTGGCGTAAACACATCTAAGCCACATGCTCACCCAACGGACAAGGTAATCCAAGTTGGCGATGCTGTCACAATGGATTTTGGCGCAAGATATCACGGATACTGCTCCGATATGACACGTACTGTTTTTGTTGGCGAACCAAGCGAAGAAATGCGCAAGATCTACAACGTTGTGTTGCTCGCTCAAAAAACAGGTATCTCTGGTGCTTATTGCGGTATGGCTGGTAGCGAGTTGGATGCTCTCTGTCGCGAAGTTATCAGATCTAACGGCTACGGCACATGCTTTACACACAGTACAGGTCACAGTTTGGGTATCGACATTCACGAAACCCCAAGCGCATCATCCAGATCAATGGACAAATTGAACGCGGGACAACTAATTACGGTTGAACCAGGTATCTATGTTCCCGGTCTTGGCGGTGTTCGCATAGAAGATTTGCTCTTATTTACACAAAATGGTGTAATTA
>JAZRHU010000034.1:0-1240 GCA_045644945.1 Candidatus Fimimonas sp.
CAACCGCCATCACAAACCCACTTACCATTGGCCTTGCATCCCAAAACGCAGGCGTACCAATTACTGACGGTATGTGGTACCGCGCAATCATCTTTGTTGTGATGTACGTTGTAACCAGTTTGTACATGACCTACCTTTGCAAGCAAGACGAAAAACGCGCCACACAAATGGCGGATATCTCCAAGTTTATTGTGGAAGACCCCGCACAAAAACGCGAGGACAGCAAAAAAGCATTGCTTGTAAGCTTGTTGTTTGGCATCGCATTGCTTGGTGTTATCATTGCCGTTGCAATCCCAGCACTTCGCTCCAACAGCATGATCATCATGGGTGTGGCATTTATTGTGGGCACAGTTGTTGTTGGTCGCATTTTGCTTGGTGGCTTCAAACCAATGGGCAAAGCCTTTGCCGAAGGCGCAAAAACAATCGCTCCATCTCTTTTGATCATCATCATTGCATTTGCCGTACCATACATCGCCAAGAAGGGGGAAATTTTGGACACAATCTTCCACTTCTTCTATGGCATTGTAACAGGCTCCAGTCCTTACGTTGCAACTTTGGTATTGTACGCATTCATTCTTGTGTTGGAGTTCTTCATTCCAAGCGCATCTGCAAAAGCAGTTCTCATTATCCCAATGCTTACGCTTGCACCAATCGAAGGCCTTTCCACAAACGTAATTTTGCTTACATACCTCTTTGCCGATGGCTACACAAACGTTTTGTTCCCCACTTGCGGAACATTGCTCATTGGCCTTGGCCTTGCCGACCAAAGCTTGGGCACATGGTTCAAAAAGACAATTTTGTTCCAACTGATTTTGATGGCACTTTCCATTGGCTTCTTGTTCCTTGCAATCGCCATTGGTGTGTAAAACGACTAGTACAAATTTCAACAAACAAACGCCACAGCATCTTGTTGTGGCGTTTTTCTAATTCTGTAATACGGTGTATCTATCCCCTTTTTTTTGCCGTTGCATATTGACTTTCATAAAAAGTGTGTTATAATTATGATGTAGTCGTGCATTTTGGTCCTTGTTGGCGCCCGATGATGATTCCGCTGGGGATTATGAGCCTAGGATTACCTACACGTTGCAAGCAGGACAAACTTATTACATCAAAGTCCGTGGATATAATGGCACGGATGAATATGGCTATCTATACTTTGAATAGGGAGGTAAGTTATGGAATACTTGATAAAAAAAGATTTGCTCAGAATCAATAGACTATTGCAATTTGTAATATTTAT
>JAZRHU010000035.1:0-9874 GCA_045644945.1 Candidatus Fimimonas sp.
TGCTATTAAAACAGCAAACGAATTTTTCATACAAGTTTTTGCGTAAAAAGTGGTGGACAAGTAGCCAACAAATTTTACAAAACTTGCTAAAAACTTTGTGCATTTTGGAACGTAAGTTCCTGCAAATAAAATATTTTTAGGAGAAACAATATGAAAAAAACATTTGCACTTGTATTGACACTTGCACTTGTATTTACAGCTTTGTTCACTCTTGTTGGTTGCACACACCAACACGTAGACAAAGATGGTAACTACGAATGTGACAAATGCGGCGCACCTATGGAAGAAAAAATCGAAGTTAGTGACGAATTGAAAGGCACATACGATTTGACTTTGTGGGTTTCCGAACTTGTAAAGAAAGATGGTGAAGGCGAAGACGCTAAGATCATCGACAGCGTTGTTGAAATGACAAAACGTCAAATCAAAGCTTTCGAAGCTGCTAACCCTGGTATCACTATCAACGTTACAGTAGAAGGCGTTACAGAAGCTGACGCTGGTTCTAAGGTTGTTGCTGACGTTGCATCCGCACCTGACATCTACTGCTTCGCTCAAGACCAACTTGCTCGTCTTGTACAAGCTGGCGCACTTGCTGCTCCTGGTAACAAAGCTCAAGCTTACATTTCCGCAATCAACGACGCTGGTGCTGTAGGCGCTGCAACAGTTGGTGGCAAACTCTACGCTTACCCAATGACAAGCGACAACGGTTACTACCTCTACTACGACAAGAGCGTTGTAACAAACCCAGACAGCCTTGAACAAATCATCGCTGACTGCGAAAAAGCTGGTAAAAAGTTCCGTTACGCTCTCGAAAACGCTTGGTACACAGCATCCTTCTTCTTTGCAACAGAATGCAAAAACGAATGGACAACAGACGAAAAAGGTAAGTTCACATCCGTTAACGATACATTCAACAGCGATGCTGGTATGGTAGCTATGAAGGGTATGCAAAAACTTGCTCAATCCACAGCTTACGACTCCAACGCTGATATCTTTGATGAATGTGCTGCTATCGTAACAGGTGTTTGGAACAGCCAAACAGCTAAAACTTACTTCGGCGAAAACCTTGCTGCAACAGACCTTCCATCCTTCACAGTTGATGGCAAGTCCTACCACCTTGGTTCCTACTCCGGTAACAAATTGATGGGTGTTAAACCTCAAGAAGACGTTAAGAAGGGCGCTATCTGCCAACTTCTTGCTCAATGGCTCACAAGCGACGCTTGCCAAATGGAACGTTTCAACGTATTTGGTTGGGGTCCATCCTCCAAAGTTTCTCAACAAAACGAAGCAGTTCTTGCAGACCCATCTCTTAGCGCATTGGTAGCTCAAAACGCTTACGCTATTCCACAACCACAAATCCACGGTTCTTGGTGGGATATCGCTAAGGTTCTTGGCGCAGAAGCTAAAGCTGCTCAATCCGATGCTGACCTTCAAGCAGCTCTTGATAACTACGACGCTGCTATCGAAGCATTGTTCAACATGACAGACGACGAAATCCTTGCATGGGCTGTAATCGGTAACGTTAACGGCACAAACTGGGATACAGACATCGCTATGACTCCAAACGCTGACAAGACAGTTTGGACAGCTACAATCACAGTTGCTGAAGGTAGCTCCGGTTTCAAACTTCGTCGTGGTGGTTCTTGGGCTCCACAAGTTGGTGACTTGAACGGTTCCGCATACCTCAAGTTGAATGACAGCTACTCTGAACCAGGTAACTTCTTCCTTGATCCAGGTACATACACTGTTACTCTTACACTTGACGCTGCTGGCGACGCTGTTACAGCTGTAACTGTTACATTCACTCCAGCTAACTAATTTTAGCGCAATAGTAAATAACTAACTCTATAAGGGCCAAGCATGGGCTTTCCTTGCTTGGCCTTTATTAAAATTTTTGCCTTGCATTCAAAAAAGACAACAGTAGTGTACTATTTACCCCCTCTTTTTTGAGTGCAATGCCTTACTATCAAAAGGAGGTATTGTGTAAACCTAGGTTTATTCATCCATTGATATGAAGAAATTAACAGATTTACAATACTTAAAACTCAATTGGTTGCAAAAGTTTGGCTACAATCTCGGAGTATTCTTTTCTAGTATTCCTGGTTGGTTTGCTAAACTTGGATTGGCAATTTGGAAACTAATCAAAAACTTTTTCCTTTGGATCAGAGATGACGTGGTTGACACCTTCCGCACATTCAAACGTGGCGATTGGACAATCAAACTCTCCTTCCTTGTTATGGGCCTTGCAAACCTCGCAAACGGACAAATTTTGCGTGGTATACTTTTCTTGGTATTCGAAATCGTATTCTTTGCCTACATGTTTGTTCCAACAGGTGGTCTCTACTGGATTGGCAAGTGTCAATTCTTCACTCGTGGCACAGTTGGTACCGAGCAAGGCTACAAAGATTTCCACCCAATCTACGACACAGAGTATTGGGTTCCCGGTGACGACTCCACCAAGGTTTTGCTTTATGGTATCATTTCCATTGCATTTATTTTTGCATTTATCTACACATGGCACTTGCAAGTAAAGCAATGCTCCACAATCCTCAAAATCAAAGAGTCTGGTGGCAAATTCAAGTCCACCAAGGACGACCTCAAATCAATGATTGACGAGGAGTTCCACAAAACGTTGCTTGCATTGCCAGTTATGGGTATCACATTGTTCACCGTTTTGCCCATCATCTTCATGATTTTGATTGCATTTACAAGCTTCGATGCCAATGCCGATGGCTACAGTAACTTGTTTAGCTGGGTAGGTTTGGACAACTTCAACAAAGTGCTCGACACAGGTGTTGGTGGCCTTGGTTTGGTATTTGGCGAATTGTTGAGCTGGACACTCATTTGGTGTATTTGTGCAACGTTCACAAACTATTTCCTTGGTATGGCAGTAGCAATGCTCATCAACAAAAAGGGCATCAAGATCAAAAAGTTCTGGCGTACAGTTTTGGTTATGACAATTGCCATTCCACAATTCGTATCCTTGATGTACGTTGCACGTTTGTTCGATGCAACCGGCACACCAGATACAGCAACAGGTGGTGTAATTGGTAAATTCCTCTTGGAACACGGTTTCATCCCCGAGTCCATGTGGAACGTAAAGTTGGGCGGTACAGGTGCATCCTTGTGGTCCAACCCAACAACAGCACGTATCTTGGTAATTGTTATCAACATTTGGATTGGTATTCCATACGTAATGTTGATGGCAACAGGTATCTTGATGAACATTCCACAAGACTTGTACGAATCTGCCAAGATCGACGGTGCAAATCCATGGCAACAATTCACACGCATCACCCTTCCTTACATGTTGTTTGTAACAGGTCCATACCTTCTTACAAGCTTTGTAGGTAACCTCAACAACTTCAACGTTATCTACTTGCTCACCGGTGGTAACCCACTCAAGACAGACGTTGGTGCAGTGCCCGGCTCAGTAGGCGAAACGGACTTGCTGATCACCTGGTTGTTCAAGATTACCACAGGTTCCACATCCGACTACAAGACGGCATCGGTTGTTGGTATTTTGATCTTCGTTGTAGTAGCAGTGCTTTCACTCATTGTCTACAACGTTATGCCATCTAATAGAAACGAGGAGGACTTCAAATAATGTCAAAAGTTAAGACACCTGCAGTTGTTGAAACTGACAATCTTGGACGTCCTATCGAAGCTACATCCGCTCCCAAAAAACGCGGACTTGGTCTCAAGGCTGGCCGTACAATCAGCAACATCATCGTTTACATCATTTTGGTAATCATGACAATTGTTTGGTTGTTCCCATTTGTAGGTATTGTTCTCGATTCCTTGCGTATGGAATCTGCCTCTCAAGTTGGCTACCTCTTCCCCAAAGAGATTGGTTTTGGTAACTACAAAGTATTGTTTACTCAAACAGACTTTTTGAAGTGGTTCCTCAACACTGGTTTGATGGGTATTGCCACAGCATTTATCCAAACAATCTTCGTACTCTCCATGAGTTACGTTCTTTCTCGTATGAGATTTAAGGGTAGAAAATTCTTGATGAACTTTATGCTCATCTTGGGTATGTTCCCTGGATTCTTGACGTTGATTTTGATCTACAAAGTATTTTCCGACTTGCACTTGACAGAAAACATGGCTCCAATTGGACTTATCATTGTTTACTGTGCAAGTAGTGGTATGGGCTACTACGTATCCAAGGGATTCTTTGATACAATCCCCAAAACTTTGGACGAAGCAGCTCGTGTAGATGGCGCAACACGTTTCCAAGTGTTCTACAAAGTTATCATGCCTTTGGCAAAGCCAATCGTAATTTACACAATGTTGATGGGCTTTATGGCTCCATGGGGCGACTTTATGATGGCAAGCTATATCATTCACGAGTCAAGTGAAGGTATGACGGTTGCCGTTGGTATGTACGAATGGCTTTCTAGAACAAATCTCAACACCAGTTACACCCAATTCTGCGCAGCAGGCGTTGTTGTTGCAATTCCAGTTGTAACAGTATTCCTCTGCTTGCAAAAGTACTATGTCGAAGGCGTTACCGGTGGCGCAGTTAAAGGATAAGGAGAAAAATTATGGCAACAGTAAAATTAACAAATGTAGTAAAAATATACGAAAAAGGTCAAAAACCTGCTGTTTCTGACTTTAACTTGGATATTGCCGACAAAGAGTTTGTGGTTTTCGTAGGCCCATCTGGTTGCGGTAAATCCACAACATTGCGTATGATTGCTGGTTTGGAAGACATCTCCGGCGGTACAATCGAAATTGACGGCAGAGTAGTTAACGACCTTCAACCACGCGACCGCGATATTGCAATGGTTTTCCAAAACTATGCACTTTACCCACACCTTACAGTTTTCGAAAACATGGCATTCAGCCTTCGTTTGAAGAAAGTTCCCAATGACGAAGTTTACCGTCGTGTTACCGAAGCTGCGGAAATCTTGGGCATCACCGAGTACCTCACACGTAAACCACGTGCTTTGTCTGGTGGTCAACGTCAACGTGTAGCTATCGGTCGTGCTATGGTTCGTGATAGCAAAGTGTTCTTGATGGACGAACCCCTTTCCAACTTGGACGCAAAACTTCGTAACCAAATGCGTGCTGAAATCATTTTGCTCCGTCAAAAGATCGACACAACATTTGTATACGTAACTCACGACCAAACAGAAGCTATGACTTTGGGTGACAGAATCGTTATCATGAAGGACGGTTTCATCCAACAAGTTGGCACACCAACCGAAGTATTCGACATGCCAGACAACTTGTTTGTAGCTGAGTTTATCGGCGCTCCAAAGATGAACACATTGTTTGCTGAACTCGTAAGAGATGGCGACAACTACTACGTAACACCATACGGCTACCGCATCGATCTTGACGAAGAAAAGTGCGCAATCTTGCGTGAAAAGGGTATCCAATCTCAAAAGATCATCCTTGGTGTACGTCCAGAACACATCGAAAGAGCAACCGAAGGTGGCATCCCATGCACAATCCAAGTTAACGAAATGATGGGTAGCGAACTTCACATCCACGCAACAGTAGAGTGTGGCGACAAACTTATCATCCGTATCCCAACTGTAAACCTCACAGCTGACGAACGCAAAGCTATGACACGTGGTAACACTCTCAACCTCGACTTCAGAAGCAAGGTTATCCACATGTTCGATCCCGAAACAGAACGCAACTTGCTCAAGTAATTGCTTTTGTTTCAATTTGTGTGACGGTATAGCAATGCTTGTCACAAACAACTTAACACAACAAAAAAACAGGTTTCTTCGGAAACCTGTTTTTTATTGCTTTTATTTATTGTAACTAACTTTCTTGCTCAAATATCAACCGATTGCAACAACTATTGTGCGTTTGTCAAAAGTTGATTTTTGGGGCAAGTATGCACAAGTATTTTGTGCATCACTTGATGATGATACTTGTCTTTGGGCCAATTGTAAGGGTAGTGCCGTCAAGTTCTGCTTGGCCAAAGCCAATGCACTCTACAATCTTGTTGTACTCGTATGCATGGTACTCGGACAAGTCAATCACAATTTCTTCCTCACCGGTGTTGTGCAAGATGAATAGTGTAGAACCGTTGTAGTCCACCTTGAAACCACCAAACTTATCTTGGCCAAAGCTCAATGCAGTGTAGGCGCCACGAGCAATTTCGGGGTGTCTAATGCGGATGGAAATAAGCTTGCGGTAGTGGTTGAGCAAACTATTTTCGTCCTCTTCTTGGATAGCAACAGTATCTTTGATTTGGTTTTTGTAAGTTGCGCCTTCGGGATCGGCTACTGTGTCGTCGTCTCCCCAAAGCATTGCCAAACGTCTGTTAGCATCGGTATTTGCGCTACCGCGAGAGCCACGCATGCCAATTTCTTCGCCGTAGTAGATAAATGGGCTACCACTGCAAAGGATGTACAAGTTTGCAGCCATTTGCTTGTTTGTGTAGCTTGGGTAACCAGCGGAGCGGTCTTGGTCGTGGTTGGAGAAGAATGGAACAAACATGGATTCGCTATTTGTATTTGCAAGGGAATCCAAAAATCTATCTACGTAACCGGTGTAACTATTGATGCTACCCGCACTCTTTGCGCCTTCTGTGATAAATCCTTCGCTACCGGACATTTGGAATGCAAAGCAGTTCAATGCGGAGTTGTATTGCAAAATTTCCGTATCAGCAGACCAACATTCGCCAACGCAGTAGATATCTGATTTGATTTTCTTCAGCTCGTCCATGTACCAATCCCAAAACTCAACCGATTGTTTAGCATCGCCGTAGTAGATGTACTTTACTGCGTCAAAACGGAATCCATCAATACCTTTGTTGAGGTAGAACTTTGCCACGTCAAGAACGTCTTGTCTTACCTTGAGGTTATCAAAGTTTGGCTCGGGCATATCTCCGCTAAAGTTTCCTTCGTAAAACTCGTTGATTCCGGGGATTCTGTGCACAACTCTGCCGGACAGTTCAGTAGAAGTTCCGTGTGCGTAGTAGTCGTAGTAGGGGTTGCTTTTGTCATTTTGTTGATGTGCTTTTACAAATTCTTTAAAGTATTGATGTTGGCTGGATGTATGATTCAAAACAAGGTCCAATATCAGCTTTACGTTACGGCTGTGGCACAACTCAATCAACTCTTCAAGGTCGGCCATTGTACCAAATTTGGGGTCAATTTGGTAGTAGTCTTTTACGTCGTACTTGTGGTAAGATGGGGACGTAAATATTGGCGAAAGCCAAATGCCTTGCACGCCAAGACTCTTTGTGGAGTTCATGTTACCATCGTTAAGATAGTCAAATCGGTTGATGATACCACGAAGGTCGCCAATGCCATCGTTGTTACTGTCGGAAAAACTTCCCACAAAAATTTGGTAAAACACACGATAGTTATCGTCTGTTGGGTCTGGTTGGTTTGGATGTTCGTCTGGATTGCAGGCAATCAACGTGCAAGCCATTGCAAGCATCATTGCTACAAGCAAAAATGCAATCATTTTTTTCATTTGTTAAGCCCCCTTCACAAGGTTTAGCATTGCATCATCAATCTTACCCCAAGCGCCATTGCCGGAACCACTGCATTTAACATAGATACCAACTGTAATTTGATCTGTACTGCTGTAGTTGATACCCTCGATTGTTGCAGTATGCCATTCGCCGTACTTTGTCATCGTGAGGTCTGCCGTTTTGATGGTTGTGCCGTTAATTTTAACGTATGAGTAAATCTCCATCGTTCCGCCATCGCCACCCATGATGGAAATGATAAATTTGTATTCGCCAGATGGGATGTTTGTCAAAGTTTGTTCCAAAGTGAACTCTACGCTGTTAGCAGCGGCACTCCAAAAGTGGTAGTGCTTTGTGCCCGTCAACGAGTCGCTTACTTTGTCTTCAAGCTTAAATTCGTCCATCTTGCCAATTGCTGTTGCAACCCAAGCGCTACTTTCTTCTTCAAAGCTGTAGTCTACAAGGTAGTTCTTTTCCATAACGGAAAGGATGCACAATGCAGGCATACCATCGGCAGTACCGCGAATTTCGTGTTTGGCAACGCCTTGCGCCATGATGGCTTGTTGATTGATTTCTTCCCAAACTACGTCTACGCTACGGCGTTCGTTGTTGGAGTAGATTGCTTGAACTTGTGTAGGCAATTGGATGTCGTCGCCAAGTGTTACAAAAGCATTGGATAGTTCTACGCTGTCAGGCTTGTTTTGTACACTTGTACCCTCGCGAACAAGTGTAAAGATTTTCAAAGATTCCAATGGTTTTCCTGTTGCATCAAACATTGCTTGGTTATCAACTGCGCATCCACCAGGCCACTTTCCAGCGTCTTCTGGGTCGTATTCGCCAGCGTATGGTGTTGCCCAGCCAGAGCCATGTTGATACCAAAGTGCTTGGTTTTCCTCAAAGGTTGCGCCACCGGAGGAAATCCATGTGCCTTCCCAGTAGAACACGCCAATACCATTTGGAATGTTGTTGATTGTTTCGATAGCATCCCTAACTGTGTTTGCTTGACCTTGAATTGTCATCGCGTATGGTTGAACAGGTTCAGCATCACTAATTGTGTTACCGTAAAAGTCCGTATCATTTGGAGTGTATGCATAGCTGATTTCCGCAATCATAACCTTTTTGTTGTATGTTTGGGAAATGTATGTCAATATGTCTGTCAAGTTTTCCAAAGTGCCATGCCAGTAGGGGTAGTAGGATGTTGCAAACACATCGTAGTCTACTGCATATCTTTCCAAATTGTAGGAGTAGTTGCGGTAGTTACTTGTCTTTTCGGGGTTTGCAAAGTGCAATGCAACCAATGCATCAGGGAACACTTCTCTAACTGCTTTGGAACCAGCAGAAAACAATTTGCATGTGTTTTCCCAATCTGTTTCGCCACTCATCTTACCGCCGTTGGTTTCGTTACCTACTTGTACCATACCAACTGCAATGCCTGCCTTTTTAAGCAGTTTGAGGCTGTCCTTTGTGTACTTGTACAAAGCATCAGCTTTGGTTTCGATGTCCATACCCTTCCAAGCTTTGGGGCATTGTTGTTTTGCAGGGTCAGCCCAAAAGTCGGAGTAGTGGAAGTTTACAAGCAATTTCATGCCGTACTTTGTTGCGCGTTTACCAATTTCCAATGCGGTGTTGATATCACAGTTACCACCGCCGTAGCCACGGCCTTGTGCATCAAATGGATCCACCCAAACACGCACGCGGATGTAGTTGATGCCATTTTGTGCAAGCACTTTGAACACGTCTGTTTCCGTGCCATCGTAGTCGTAGAACTTAACTCCGCCCGCCTCCAAGGAAGGAACGGAAGATGCATCCATACCCATGATGAAGTCTTCAGGAAGGTTGTCCACCTTTTCTACGTAAAGAGAGTCGCTTGTTGCGCCAACTGTAACTTGTTCCACTTCGATAACGTCAGGTTGATCGCAAGCAGTCAAAAGTGTAAGTAGCATAATCAAGCAAATTGCAAGAGATATCGCTTTTTTCATGTTATTCTCCTTTTTTGATATTTTTGCCATTTCATATTATACAACAAAAGCAATTGCTTTTCAACATAAAATAATAAATAATATAATAATTATTTAATATACCTCTTTACATGACGTGCTTGTGCCAACCATTTAACCTGCTCAACTGCGGTATTTTGTTCATAATAAACAAATTTTAGCACATAATAAATAAAAATTAACCTTTTTGTGCCTTTAATAGGTTGTATATATTTTCCAAATATGATAAAATATTGTTCACGAAAGGAGAGTGCTTCGGCAAAGAGGGGTTTTGTCTATGCACCAATACAAAAGTTAAATATTATCTTTATAATAAAGGTGTTATATGAAGAAAATTGCAATTCTTACAAGCGGTGGCGATAGCCAAGGTATGAACTCTGCCTACTACGCAGTTGTTCATCACGCTATCCAAAACGGCTTGGAAGTTTAC
>JAZRHU010000036.1:0-25297 GCA_045644945.1 Candidatus Fimimonas sp.
GCTCATCACAACTTAAAGCCAACGTTGCTTTAGGTTGTTTTGTGCCGTTAAGATAATCGAAGGAGATAATTATGGCAGAAGTTCAATTGACCGAAGCTGGTCGCAGAGAGTTAGAAGCTCGTTTGGAGTACCTCAAATCCGTTCGTCGTGCAGAAATTGCCGAAGAAATCAAAATCGCTCGTGGTTTTGGTGACCTTTCCGAAAATGCCGAGTACGACGCTGCTCGCAAAGCTCAAGCGGAAATGGAAGGCGAAATTGCCGAAATCGAAGCAAAACTCCGTCTTGCAAAAATCATTCACGAAATCGTAGTTGTTTGTGCCGAAATCGTAAACGGTGTAGAACAACCACAAAAAACATACACAATCGTTGGTACAACCGAAGCGGACTTTGCAGCTGGTCGCATCAGTGACGAATCCCCAGTTGGCGAAGCACTTTTGAAGACTGCCGAAGGCGAAATTGCCGAAGTTGCATTGCCAAACGGCCGTGTTAAGTACATCAAGGTTATTTCCATCAAGAAATAATTTTTGCACAACTTACACAATCCACAAAACAAAAAACAAACCCACGCCTTGCAAATGCGCCAAAGTGGTAGGACTTAGTCAACCAATCTCTGCAAACACAGTTTTGTAGGGGAGGGGTTGCCCCTCCCGCATGTTTTAGCGCTACCTTTCCAAGGCAAATTGGAGTAAACTTATGAGTGAACAAAACGTACAAACACCTGTAGTTGAACAGGACCTTAACGAAATTTTGCAAATCAGACGCGACAAACTTGCAAAGTTGCAAGCGGAAGGCAACAACCCATTCGAAATCACCAAGTTCGACAAAACTCACTCTTCCAAACAAATCATCAACAACTTTGTTGATCCAGTGGAAGGCGAAGAGTCCGAGCCACAAATTGTTTCCATCGCTGGCCGTATGATTTCCCGTCGTATCATGGGTAAAGCAAGCTTTTGCCACATTTTGGATGGCGAAGGCACAATCCAACTTTACATCAAGCGTGACGAAATTGGCGTGGACGAGTACCAAGCTTTCAAAACTTGGGATATCGGCGACATCGTTGGTGGTGTAGGCGAAGTTTTCCGCACACACATGGGCGAAATCTCCGTAAAACTCACATCCATCAAACTTTTGTCCAAGTCCTTGTTGCCATTGCCCGAAAAGTACCATGGTCTCCGTGACTTGGAAACACGTTACCGTCAACGTTACGTTGACCTTATTGCCAACCCCGATGTAAAGCGTACGTTTGTTATCCGTAGTGGCATCATGAAGGCCATTCGCGAGTTTTTGGATAACCGTGGCTTTATCGAAGTGGAAACACCAATCTTGAACACAATCCCTGGTGGCGCAAACGCTCGTCCATTTGTTACTCACCACAACACTTTGGATATCGACATGTACATGCGCATAGCACCGGAGCTTTACCTCAAGCGTCTTATCGTTGGTGGTTTTGAACGTGTGTACGAAATTGGCCGTTTGTTCCGCAACGAAGGTATGGACCAAAAGCACAACCCAGAGTTCACAACAATCGAGCTTTACCAAGCTTACACCGATTTCGAAGGCATGATGGAAATCACTCAAAGCTTGTTCTGCCACGTTGCCGACAAAGTTCTTGGCACACGCTTGCTTCCTTATGGCGACGTTACAATCGACCTCAACAACTGGTCCAAGATGACCATGATCGAAGCCGTTTTGAAGTACACAGGTGTAGACTTTACAAACCTCACAGACGAAGAGGCAGTTGCCGAAGCGCAAAAACTTGGCGTTCACTTGGACAAGGGCAAGCAAACTTGGGGCCACGCACTTTACGAGTGCTTTGACGAGTTTGTAGAAAAGGAACTCATCCAACCAACATTTATCTACGACTACCCAGTTGACGTAAGCCCACTTGCAAAGCGCAAGCCAACAGACGGACGTTTGACCGAACGTTTCGAGTTCTTTATGAACGCGGCAGAAATGGGCAACGCCTTCTCCGAACTCAACGACCCAATCGACCAACAAGAACGCTTCATGGCTCAAGCACGCGCCAAGGCAAATGGCGACGACGAAGCACAAATGACGGACGACGACTTTGTAAATGCTCTCAAGTATGGTATGCCACCAACAGGTGGTTTGGGTATCGGTATCGACCGTATGGTAATGTTGTTCACAAACAACCAATCCATCCGCGACGTACTTTTGTTCCCCACAATGAAACCCATTGCGGACTAACAGCATAGCTGATACGTAATTAAATAACTAAAAATTTAAGGACTAACGATATTTCGCTAGTCCTTTTTTGTATCAAATTTTATTTTTCTAAATATCGCAAAGATTTCTCTCTAACAGATTGGCAACGTCACTAATGTAGTTGTTGATTTCCAAATCGTTGTATTTGTTGTCGGCATTGTTTGTTAGCAACTCTTGTTCAATCATCTTGAGAGTATTAAATATATCAACATAAATTCGCTTACCTTTTGATAGCAATTTCAGCGTCTGTTCGATACCCACATCATCCAAATCAAAACGGAAAATGCTATAAAAATCGTACTTGCATCTATCTAGAATTTTTACCCTGCCTAACAGTTCTTTTGCTAACAATTTATCTTCTTCGCTAACTGTGTCAAAACATTGTTTTAGCAATTTGTTTCTTTGTGTGTCAAAAATTGTAAAGAAAATCATACATACAACAGATATTCCACCAAAGACAGAGCAGGCAACAATTGCCGATGTGTCAAAAGTTTCGCAATTCAGTATTGTAATAATGACGTAGGTAAGCACTGCTATAAGACATGGCGGAGTTATTATTCCAAACAATTTTATTTGTTTCTTGTGCTTTTGCACAAGTTCTGTTGGATATGTCCTAATGTACAACTTTCCATCTACAACTATTGATTGCGATTGAACGGGGAGTTGTAAATTGATAGTGTCACATTCTATTTCAACAACATTGTCAAAGTTTACATAGTCAAGTATTTCTTCCACTTTGGACAACTTTACAGTACTTTCGCCCATGGTAATGTCTACAAAATCTTTGTATGCGATAATAAATACAGTTTCTTTGATCTTAGATTTGAGTGTGACTTCTGGTTCGTAGCCGTACGAAACCAAGTATTTCAAATTGTTGATAAACAATTGCTTGTCGTATTTCATAATTTCCTCCAATAGTGCATTGGTAAAATTTTATTTCTTCCCCACAACCATTGCGCGCAAACTGTTCAATATTGCAACCACGCACACGCCAACGTCAGCAAGGATTGCAACAATCAAGCCAAAGGCAATTTTATCTAAAATGCCAATTGCGGAAAGTATCAAAACAGCAACTTTCACAGCAATGCTAAACACGATGTTTTGTTTTACAATTGCAAGTGTCTTTTTGGCAATCTTTTTGGCGGTAACAATGGCTTTGGGATTGTCGTTCATCAACACGATGTCCGCCGACTCCACTGCCACGTCGCTACCCATTGCGCCCATTGCAATGCCAACGTCTGCCATGGCAAGCACAGGCGCATCGTTGATGCCGTCACCAACAAATGCAACAACGCCTTTGTCTTTCAAGCCTTGCACAACTGCAACCTTGTCCTGTGGCAAAAGCCCTGAGTGATAGTTTGCAATTGCCAACTCGCTTGCCACGTTTTTTGCAACTGTATCGTTGTCCCCTGTCAACATAACGGTGGTGCAACCAGCTTTTGCAAGGTCAGCAAGGGCAAGTTTACTTTCTTGCTTGATTTGGTCTGCAATGGTAATGTAGCCCACAAACTTGCCATTTTTTGCTACAAAAACTGTGGTGGAAGATTGTGTAGCTTCGGGTACTTCAACATCGTGCTTGTCAAGCAGTTGCTCGTTTCCGCACAAAATTGTGCCACCCACGTATTCTGCTACAAGTCCAAGACCTGCAATTTCCGTAACAACTGCACGATGTTCCGCCTTGGCAACGTTGTTTATTGCCGTAGCAATTGGGTGGTTGCTGTACTGCTCGCAGATGGATGCAAGCTCCAACACCTCTTGGCGGTTTTCCGCTGGGAACACATTTGTAACAACAAAGTTGCCATGTGTTAATGTGCCAGTTTTGTCGAAGGCAAAAATGCTTGCTTTTGCAAGCACTTCGAGGTAGTTGCTACCTTTTACCAACACGCCCATTTTGCTTGCGGCGGTGATGCCACCAAAAAATCCCATTGGTACAGAAATCACCAACGCACAAGGGCAGGATACAAACAAAAACATCATTGCACGCTTTAGCCAAACGGCCCATTGATGGTCGAACAGTGGTGGAACAACCCCCACCAAAACTGCCAAAATTACCACAATTGGTGTGTAGTACTTGCTAAACTTTGTGATAAATTTTTCCGCAGGTGCTTTGTGCGCCGTTGCGTTTTCCACAAGATCCAAAATTTTTGCAACTGTACTGTTGTCGTAGTCGCAGGTTGCTTGCACCTTCAAACTGCCGTCCAAAAGTATGCATCCCGATACCACGTTTTGGCCAACGTCCACCCACTTTGGCAAGCTTTCGCCTGTGATGGCGCGTGTGTCGATGTTGCAACTGCCTTCCACAACAATGCCGTCCAAGGGGATTTTGTCGCCCGCTTTAACAATCAAGATGTCGCCAATGGCAATCTCGCTTGGATGTACTTCCGTTTCCACTCCGTCCACAACAATTGTTGCAGTTTCCGGGCGGATATCCAATAGTTCCGCAATGTTTTTGCGTCCTTTGGCAACAGCATAGCGTTGGAAAAGCTCCCCAATTTGGTAAAGCATCATCACAGCAACGGCCTCGATGTACTCGCCAATGACAAATGCACCAATGGTGGCAATTGTCATCAAAAAGTTTTCGTCAAACAGGTTTCCTCGCAGTGTGTTGCGCACCGCCTTGAGAACGATATCGTAGCCAATGCCAAGATACACGGCCACAAACAGCGCAATTTCCAACGCGGGGTGTAACGTGATGGTTGAGCTTAGCACAATCACAATGGCGTATGCCAAAAGTAGTGCAACAATGCGCACCAAACTCTTTTGATTTCTTGTCATAACTAAATTACCAACGTGCAATCTGGCTCAATTTTGCGACAGATTTTTTTGGCTTGCAAAACAATCTCCAAAATTTTGCTTTCGTCACAATCGAGAGTCATTTTTTGTGTCATAAAACTGATTGTCACGGAGTTAACTCCATCGAGTTTTGCAATTTGTTCTTCCATTTTGGATGCACAATGCGCGCACTCCAAGTTTATCATTCGTATTACTTTTTTCATATTTAACCTCTATTTTGTGTGGTGTAGATGCTTGATGGCAATATCGATGATGTCGTGCACGTGCTCGTCATCAAGACTGTAAAAAATCTCCTTGCCAACGCGTCTGTTTTTTACAAGTTTTGCTTGACGCAAAATGCGCAATTGATGGGATACTGCCGACTTTGTCATGTTCAAAACGCTTGCAATATCGCACACGTTAAGCTCGCTTTGTTGCAATGCCGTCAAAATGCGTATACGTGTAGAGTCGCCAAAAATCTTGAATAACTCCGCCACATCGTACAAAAAGTTTTCATCAGGCATTTGAGTCGATACTTTTGCAACAACTTCGCTTGTTGTATTCAATTCGCTCATAGTTGTTACCCCCTTAACTGACTTTAATCAAACAGTTGAATAATTGTTCAACCGTTCTTATTATACAGCACATTGTATGCCATGTCAATACTTTATTTGACATATTTTTACACCTTTGCCCAACTATTTACCCTTTTGTACCATTTTGTAGAGCAACTGATTGCCTAGCCAAAGTAACTTTTTTGTTGGTTGAGGTTGCTATTCACACTTTTTTGCTCAAACAAATAGTATGGTAGTAGGGCGCAAGCCACTAAACAAAAAGGAGCAAAACGATGAGTTGTTTCAATTCTAACAGACACAACAGATGTTGCAACGATGATGACGGACGTATTGTAATCATCGAGCGCGGTGCACGTGGCCCACGTGGCTACACTGGCGCAACAGGTGCGGTTGGCCCACAAGGCCCAATGGGAGAAAGGGGCCCCCAAGGTGAAATTGGTCCTCAAGGCCCACGTGGTTTTACCGGTGCAACTGGTGCTCAAGGCCCGCAAGGTATCCAAGGCGAAGTTGGCCCCCAAGGCCCAATTGGCCTTACAGGCGAAACAGGTGCAACCGGTGCTCAAGGTCCACAAGGCCCACAAGGTATTCAAGGAGAAACTGGCCCACAAGGCCCAGCCGGTGCCGACGGCACAAACGGATTGGCATCATTTGGTGGTGCCTACTTCAGCGATGTTGTGCCCATTGCACTAACAACCACGGCAACCACATTGCCAATTGGTGTACCATTGCCTTCGGTAGATGTAACTACAACCACCAACTCCCTCACGGTTGCCAACACAGGCATCTACGAACTGGACTACGGCATCCGTGGTAGCGTGTTCCCTGCATCCACTGTCACATTGTCCGTGCGCCGTAACGGCATCGACATTCCACAAACCGTCATCACAATGACATTTACCACAACGGAAAACGAGCTTGCCAATAGCACGTTTGTAGAGCTAACAGCTGGCGACGTGCTCACACTAGTAGCATTTGCATCCATTCCCACAATCTTTACCCAAAACAACAATGTCAACACCTACTTGATGGTAAAGCAACTTACGGCGTAACAAAAGGAAGTGGACCATTTCCACTTCCGTACATATCTCAACACATAATATTTACAAACATACAAATTGGGAGCATCACGTCCATCGTTTTGTTCTTTTTTGCGACTTTTTTAGCCAAGTACATTTCCTAATTTGCACATATCTTTCCATTACGTATGGACAGCTTACGCAATCTGTGCTATACTATAAAAAAGGAGCACACAATGTACATCTGGCTTGGTATCGACTTGGACAGTCAACTTCAACAACTCAAAACCGCGCGCGATAACGCTCGCAAACAACTGGGTATGCCTGTGGACAACCCCAACTTTCCCATGCACGTATCGCTAAAAATTTCCTTCGAGTTGCCAAACGACATTGCTTCCAAGGTAATTGACGAGCTTTGCGCCTACTTTGCAACACAACGTCCCTTTGATATCTACGTGGACAAGCCAGAGTTGCACCCCAACATTTCTTGGTTGTTGTACAAGCCCTGCCTTGAACTGCAAGCAATTTCCACGCACCTAAACAACTACTTGCTCACAAACTACAACGTGCCACTGCACGAGTACGATACCGATTTCAAGTACCACTCCACCTTGTTTTTGGATGGCACACCCGAGCAAATTGCCCAAGGGTTCGAGATACTAAAACAGTGCAACTATCCACAAAAAGTAACCGCCAACACCTTTTGCATTGGCACTTCCGATAGCGGCGCCAACTACACCTTTGACGTTATCCGTCGCGTAGTGGTGGGGTAGCATTGCCATACCTACTGGATTTTATCTGCGGTGGCATCAAGATGGTAAAGGTGGCCAAGAGGCCGTGCTAATTTTTGACAAATATTGACATTGGTATAATAGTGTGGTAAAATTTACTTAAATATGTAAGGAGTAAATAAAATTGGTTAGAGATTATTGGGCATTGTATTTTCTATCTTTGATTGGACTAATTGCGTTTATTGTGCTATTTATTTTAGGGTTAGTCTTCATGAGAAAATTGTTTTTTATCAAATTCAAAAGAATAGAAGCAATAGCCTTACTGCTTATTTGCTCATGCATAACGCTTTCATTGAGTGTTGTAAGTGCAAATAATTTTGTATTGTGTTGCAAAGATTATGAGTATGTATCCAATGATACATATATTGAAGCAACAGCAACTGTAATTGAATTTACCGCCTCAAGGGAAGACTACGACGGAAATGGAATTACTGTATACTACAAACCAAAATTTTACTTAAAAGAGACTGGTGAACAAATAGTCTTGTATGTTCAGGGTGTCGCAATTGGTAATAATATATACCACGTAAGAGGTGTTGAGCTTGGTGAAACATACATTATTAGATTTTATCCTAACACTAAAATATGTGATGTAATTAAAAAAGTCAGTTAGCTAAATAAAATACAAAGAGCCGAGATTGAGTAATCAGTCTCGGCCTTTTTGTTGCAATAAAAAAGAGATGGACAACTTGTCCATCTCTTTGCTATTTGTTTTGTTTACTCAATTGGTGTAACGTCTTTTGCACGAAGTTTACCGTTGTTTGCGTCGCGTTCTACCTCAAAACTAACCTTTTGGCCGTCTTTCAATGTTCTAAAACCGTCCATTTTGATTTCGGAAAAGTGAACAAAAATATCTTCGCCACCCTCGTCTGCGGTAAGAAAGCCGTATCCTTTGCTTGCGTTAAACCATTTTACAATTCCTGTCATGTGTAGTACTCCTACAAAAATATTTGCAAAACATCAATTGTGTAACCGTACGCAAACAACAACTCTTTTCAAACGGCACATTGGTGCCTTACTACAACATTATAGCTATTTTCAAAGCTAAAGTCAATAGTAAATTGAAAAAGAAACATATCTACGTATCGTTCATTTTTACTCAAATGGACTAAAATGTGCATTATTTGAGCTAAAAATGACAGCAAAACAGCATTTTTGTGTAGCAAAATGATTTTTTCGATAAATCAAACACACCGCATTTGCCTATTGCAAAGTGACTTGTTTTGTGCTACAATACAAATATCCAGTTTTAACAAACTACACAATAACAAATGGTGGTGCAATTGCTTGGGCAACTTTTGCAAAAGGCAATCGCACACAAAAGGAGCAATCATGTTAGTAGCAGTGGTACTAGGACATCGAATGAAGAACAATGGACAACCATCAAAGACAATGCTAAAACGCATGCAACTGACTTTGGAGATGTACGTCAAGTTCAACCCCGACAAAATCATCCTTTCCGGCGGACTTGCCAACAAAAAGGCAGGCATAACGGAGGCACAATTCATGTATGATCATCTTGTTGCAAAGGGTGTGCCCAAGGACATTTTAGTCAAGGAAGAAAAATCCGTAACCACTTGGCACAATGCACAATTTAGCGTTCCACTTGCAGTACAATTGCATGCTGATGAGATTGTTGTGGTAACTTCCGCCGAGCACATGTCTAGGCCCATTTTGAACCCAATATGTTTTTTCCAAAACAAATTGAGACGCAAAGGCATTGCATTGTACGGCTTTTGCAGTGACTGAGTAACTTGGGTATATTTTGCATAAAGCAACATTTACTGCGCAATTTTTACAGGAGAAGGGTATGAAAAAAATCCTTAGCACAATCTTGTTGATAGTTATGTTAGCAACAATGGCAAGTTCATTTGTTGCTTGCGACCTGATAGACAAACTAATCCCGCTGGAAGTCAAACACCAGTTTGCCGAACTGGATGACTATGTTTTGTATGACGAAACTATCGAATACCAAGGTATACTTTACCAAAACTCCAATTTGGGCTACATTGGTGTTGGGCTGGCGGACAGTAGTCTAACTCACGTATTTATGCGTGGGTATTTGGACTATGGCTTTGGTGCAGATGGCTTGATAATCACAACTCCCGTGTACGCCTATGCCACCGACTTTTTGTGTAACAACCAAACTGTAACAAGCATTTCTTTGGATTTGTACTCCAACTTGCGTTTGTACGAAAATGCCGTGCACGATGTTCCAAACGTAACAGAGTTTTCTTTTGTCGACATAAGCGCTGACTATTACGACAACGGCGAAGGAACTCCTCAAATTGAGAAAAACGCCATCAACGTGGATTGTGACTACACTGTTGGTTGCGATATTCTTATTGCTTTCCAGTGTTTTCCACTTGATGTAGAAAAATTTGTATTTTCCCAAGGTATCGGCATCTACACCAAGCTCAAAGTAGTTTTTGACCCACCAAAAAACGGTGTTCAACCTTTGACAGGCGAGTTGTATGCACCTTGCACAGCAACAGTTGGCAAACACAAAGCAAAATTTAACAATCCCTATCTCACCATAAAAAGCGAAGGTCTAAATGCTAGCAACGAGTACTACTATTCCGTTGAAATCCGCAACGTTATTTTGGAAAAAGGTAGCAAACTGCCCAAAGAGTGGATTCCCAAAACCGACTACTTTACCTTCGATTTGCAATTTGGATTAGATCTAACTTATCAGCAAAAAAAGATTATTGTGTTCGAAAGCACCCAAAAGTACAGGCTTACCGCATCAAACGTTTCGGTGCCATTTGACAAGTACACACATCACGACATCAACGACAATGCCTACGTCACTATCGAGTCATCCCTTACCGGCTTCGATTGGCGTTTCGAATAGGTATATTTGTTTATATCTAAAGGTAAGTAGTGCGGAACTATCTCAAAGCGCAATGTGACTTTGCAAAAAACTTGCTTACAGCAATACTTAACACAGCAAAAAACAAAAAAAGACACCCAAATTTGGGTGTCTTTACTTTTAATATTAAATTGCTGGCAAAACGTGTGTTGCAATTTGGCAGTAGATAACAAGTGACAACACGTCCACAATGGTGGTGATAAATGGACTTGCCACAACTGCGGGGTCAAGTTTTAGCAACTTGGCCAAAATTGGCATCAAGCAACCAACAAGTTTAGCCAAAACAACTGTGCCAAACAATGCCAACGATACCACAAGGCACACATCCCAAGTGTAGGGATAACCAAGCATCAATCCATCAATCAACATCAACTTGCCAAAGCAAGCAACTCCAAGGCACAAAGCAAGCAAAAGCGATACTCGCAGTTCCTTCTAAACAACGCGCAGGGCATCACGTGGCTCGATGTCGTTGACTGCCAAACCACGAATGATGGTAACGGAAGATTGGCTACCTGCGTTACCGCCAGTACCCATAAGCATGGGCACACAAGCAAACAGTAGTGCGCTAAGTCTACTTTCGTACGCATTGATAACAATTCCGGTAAATGTTGCGGAAATCATCAAGATGAGTAGCCAGGGGATACGGCTTTTCCAAATGCTCCAAACGCTTTGGTCAAGGTATGCCTCGTTGGTTGGTGTAACGGCGGTCATCATCGCGATATCTTCGGTGGCCTCTTCTTCCATAACGTCCAAAACGTCATCGACTGTGATGATACCAACCACGCGGTTTTCGCCGTCTACCACAGGCATTGCATACAAGTCGTACTTGGACATTGTCAAAGCAACTTGCTCTTTGTCGTCGCTAGTGGTGCAAAAGATAACGTCCTCTTCCATGATGTCGCGCACCAAGGTTTCGTAGTCGTGCAAAAGCAAATCTTTTACAGTAACAACACCAATAAGTTTGCGTTTTACGTCTGTAACGTAGCAGGTGTAGATGCTTTCCTTGTCA
Source organism: Candidatus Fimimonas sp. (assembly GCA_045644945.1). Classification (GTDB taxonomy): domain Bacteria; phylum Bacillota; class Clostridia; order Christensenellales; family CAG-314; genus Fimimonas. The sequence continues at coordinate 11,262 of JAZRHU010000036.1, forward strand.
ACGGCAATTTTGCGGATGCGGTCAAAGCACTCGCGAACTGTCCAATGCGCCTTCAAGCTGACGTACTCGACAGTCATAATTGTGCCGGCGCTATCCTTTTTGTACTGCAAAATTTGGTTGATTTGGTTGCGCGTTTCCGCATCGGCTTGGTTGATGATACGTTTTACAACGCTTGCAGGCATCTCTTCGATGACGTCCACAACGTCGTCTAGGAACATTTCTTCAAACACCGATTTAAGTTCTGCATCACTAAATACGGAAATTAGTTGCTCTTGGCTGTCGGTGGACATTTCTACGAACACGTCAGCCGCATTTTCCTTTGTCAAAAGTCGGAACACCGGTGGCATAACTTTGTCGGGCAATTCTTCCAAAAGCAACGCGATATCTTGTGGCATTTCGTCATTCAAAATGGCCTTTAGCTCGCGATAGTTTTTGTTTTCCAACAACTCGTGCACTTTGTCTACAAATTCTTGCAAGTCAAATTGTTCCATACCTAACCTCCTTATTCAATATTGGTAGGTTTTTTTGTAAAGATTTTTACTAACGTAGGGGCGAGCTGTGCTCGTCCGCATATTACCAACCGCGTTATCAACAGCTGCAATGATTCCATCGCAGGGGGGATTGTATATCTGCCCACATATTGATATCAACCAAATTACTCAAAAATAATTGATGTAGGGCGGTGGCTTGCTGCCGCCGTTTTAATAGCAATGGATTGCATATCCATCATCACAAACAAAAAAATGTCCCACTTGTAACAGCGGAACACACCTTTTCACGCGACCAAACTTGGCTCGCCTTACCGTTACAAGTTTTAGCTTCACCGGGCGATGAAATTGCATTAGGTTACGCCTTGATTTGACGTATCCTGCTCACCAATCGTGCATTGTCTCCACTGCACGGCGGTAGCAATCCGTATCCCTGTGGTAGCCTCTCCTACCGGGGTATTATGGCTCTCTCGCAATGTCTGCTTGCTTTTTGACGGCAAAAGTTCTGCGTAGATAACGACGTTTTGTTCGGTCACAGACTTTTCAAGTATGCTCCCTCACAACAACGACGCTCCTACTTGCCTTTTGCTCGCCAAAGCACTTCGTTAACCAACCATCCATTGCTCGTTCGCCATGTTTTCGCAATCTCTTGTTGGATTTTGATGTTGTGTTAGCTGTGCTTGTTCGCAAAAAACATCCTTTCGCGATATTGCCATATTTCTACAACAATTGTACTCCCACTTGCGCAAAGTGTCAAGATATTATTGCAAAATAGTAACAAATTTTTATGCAATATTTTGCTTGCGTTTATCATTAGTTAATCAACAAGCACTAAAGTATTTGTAACAAATTGTTTGTCGCAATCATACAATCGAAAGTAGTAAAAAAACGTTATTGTTTGCATTTTGCTACCACTTTATGTTTGACAACGGCAAACCAAAGGTCTACAATATTTATCAAGGAGGGCAAAACAATGTTACATCACTACGCCGAGCGTTTCCAATGGATTTTTAGGTACACAAGCAAAAACTTTGGCTACTGTTTGCTAAAAACGTTGTGTATCATCGTGGGCTTGCCCATCTACCTTGTGTGTTTCGTGGTGGAAATGGTCTTGACACTTGTCAACTTGATTTTCTCCATTGTGCCAGGACTTGGACTAATCGTCATGCTTGTGTGCAAACTGCTGATGTGGGTGGTTGGCAAGCCATACTACATCTGTGTTTTGACCGACCTCAAAAAGTTCTACATGTCCACCCACGACGTCCCCGAGTACGAAGACGTTACCCACCTTTCCAATGGCACATCAGTTGTCAACACAGCGGATCAAATGCTCCAACCAATGGAGGAAGTAAGCGACCAAACGGACGAACAACAATAGCAAACGATTGCGCGAAACCGACACAAAATCATCAAAAAAGAGCAAGAAGAAAGGTTTGTTCCTAATCCTTGCTCTATTTTTTGTCAATATGCGCACTCAAGTAGCATTTTGTCGGCAAGCAATGCGATAAACTCGCCATTGGTGGGTTTTTCCGCCGACGAGTACACCTTTACGCCAAACAAACTGTTGATGTTTTCAATTTTTCCGCGATTCCAAGCCACTTCGATGGCGTGGCGAATGGCCCTTTCCACCTTGGAGGAGGTTGTGTCAAACCTGCGCGCAATGGTGGGGTACAAACTTTTTGTGATGGCGTTGATGATGGTAGGATTGTCCACCGCAAGTTTGATGCCTTCGCGCAAAAATTGATAGCCCTTGATGTGGGCGGGTATTCCCACGCTAACAAAAATGTTGCTGATTCGCTCGTCCAAGGTCTTTTCCGATACTGTCTTTTTGCGCATCACTTTGCTACCAAGCTTGTCGCCATCGGCCACGTTCAAAATGCGTTGCTCCAAAACGTTGTACTCCACAGGTTTAACAAGGTAGTACTTTGCGCCCAACTCCAGCGCCTTTATCACAAACACTTCGCTTTTTAGCTCCGATGCAACAATAAAACGCACGTCGCGATACTTTTCCAGTAGTGCAAAGCCGTCCTCTCCTGCCATCACAAGCTCGGTGATGACAACGTCTACGTGGGCTGTATCCAAATGTTTTCGCGCATCGGCACCCTCCACGTCAAAAACTATTTCAAACTGTTCGTTTTGCTCGATGATGTCTTTTAGTTGGTGCTCGCCAACAAGTCCAATTTTAATCATAATTTTTCCCTCCCAAACGGTTGCACACATTATAGCCCTTGTATTCTGTAAAAAAGGTACCAATTTTGTACTATGCGCGGAAATTTTGTCGAAATGGCGTTTTGTTGTGGCGGAAGTTTGAAAACAAAGTGATATAAAATATTTTTTTGTCAATACTTGTTTCAATAGAAAAATCAAAAGTGAAAATTTCACAAATTGTTTTGCAAAACACTTGAAAGATGGTAGGTAATATGTTACAATATTAGCAACTCAAGGAGAAAGTCATGCAATATCTCAAAAAAGACATCAAAGATCGCATTCTTGCAGCAGCAATCGAAGAATTCAAACTCAATGGCTATGCTAACGCATCCATTCGCAACATCGCTAACAATGCCGAGATTTCTCTTGGCAACATCTACCGCTACTTTACCAACAAGGAAGCATTGTACTTTGCAGTTATCAATCCATTTATGGAAAACTTCCGCACAGCAATCCAAACCAAGTTGGACTTTACTAACTACAACCCATCGGAACTTGCAAAACACATTGCTCACAACCTTACAGAGTACGCCGACGAATTTATCATCATTCGCCAAGGTAACACAGCCCACTACAAGACTTTTATCGACTACTTGGTAAAACTCATTTCGGAAAAAATCAACGAGTACCTTGTTGCATACGGTGGAACCAAAGGTCACAAAGTAACCAACCCTCTCATTTGCGAAGCCATTGCCGAGGGCTTTTTGGTAAGCTTGTTCAAAATTCTCAGTTTCGACAACGATACCGAAGTTTTGGAAGGCAACATCACGGAGCTAATTGTGTTCTTCTTTGGTAACATCCAAAACCGCTTTGCAAACTTTGTAGAATAGCATTTTGTAACAAAATCTACCCAAATTGGGTAGATTTTTTGTTTTTAGCAAACTGCAAAGATAGTCGCAAATATACCAATTTTACCCCAAAATGTACAATTTTGACTAAAAATGTACAATTTTAGCCAACTTTTTCCACAAAACACCGCATTTGTAGAGCACAATCACCAATTTTACAAAAACTATTGAATTTTGCCCACAAATATGCTAAAATGATTATTAGGTGTGTTAAAAATCGTCCGCTTTGATTGCAAAAATCAGCAACAAATGTTGGACGAAAGTCACCGCAAAATCATTTTTTATCCAAAATCCTAATTTAAAGAAATTGTTTTTGAGCAATGCTCAATTTTCATACGGAGGCAGTATGCGTATTTTACCTCGTCCGCAAATGGCGGAAAGACTTGCCGGTCAATTTACCATCGACGCGCAAACCACAGTATTTTGTCATCCAGATTTTCAAACAATAGCCGAGCAATTTGTTGCCCAAGTGCAAAGTTGCAATGGACTAACCCTTCAATTTTGCAACAACGTGGAGGAAAACCAAATCCACTTTGTTTTGGAAGAGGGCGATCAAGCCGAAGACTACAAAATCAACATTTCCCAAACTTGTTTGACAGTTTCCGCAAGCGACAAGATTGGTTGCTTCTACGCAATGCAATCTCTAGTGCAACTGTTCGATTTGTTTGTGCCACACGAAACACTTTCCACCGTTAACTACTATGTGGAAGACTACCCCAAGTTTGCCTACCGCGGACTTCACTTTGACATTTGCCGTCACTTTTTTGGCGTAGAAAACATCAAAAAGGTCATCGATTTGATGAGCGAAGTAAAGCTCAACAAACTGCACTTGCACTTGACAGATGACCAAGGCTTCCGCGTGCAAATTGACAAGTATCCACTTTTGACGGAGGTGGGCAGTGTTCGCTCTGGTAGCGAAGTGGTGCGTGATGGCAAGCGTTTTGTGGAAGATGTTCCACACTCTGGCTATCTCACCAAGCAAGACGTTGCGGAAATTGTAGCATACGCTGGCGAAAGATTTATCGAAGTTATCCCCGAAGTAGATATCCCTGGTCACATGGTAGCAGCACTTGCCGCTTATCCCGAGTTCAGTTGCACAGGCAAAGTGGCCGAAGTGCGCAAAAATTGGGGCATCTCCAAGGATATTTTGTGTGCCGGCAACGACGATGCTTACCAATTTGTTTGCGATATCTTGGACGAAATTTGCGAAATGTTCCCAAGCGAGTACATTCACCTTGGTGGCGACGAAGCACCAAAGGATAGATGGTGCAATTGCCCCAAGTGTGTGGAAAAGATGGCGGAACTCAAGTTCGACAACTTTGCTCAACTGCAAAACTACATGTTGGAGTTTTTTGTTAGCTACCTTACCCAAGCTGGCAAAAAGGTTATCGCTTGGAACGATGGCGTTTTGCCACAAACGTCCCTGGATGTTATCTCCCAAGTGTGGAAGCCCTTTACCACAAAGCAAGGTATCAAGCAAGCAAACGCTGGTCGCAAAACAATCATGTCGCCATTTTTCAAGTTGTATTTCGACTACCCCTACGGCATGACACCTTTCAACAAAACGTTGAAGTTCAACCCACTTAGGGGTATCAAAAAGTCCGCAATGGAAAATATCCTTGGTGTGGAAGGCACAGTTTGGACGGAGTACATTGCCGACGAGCAAAAATTGTTCTTCAACTTGCTCCCTCGTTTGGATGCACTTGCAAACGTTGGTTGGAGTGGTATTCGCACTCATTTTGGCGAAGCGCTCCAAGGCAGATTTGTTCGCTACAACCAACTTGGCGTAACCTACAACAGCCGTGCCCCCAAGCAAAAGCGCAAGCTCCGCACAATCAAAAAGTTCTTCAAAGTGGATGCAAATGCGGAACTCAACGACTACCAAGCTTGGCTTGCAAAGCAATTGGAAAAGTAACAATACTTTACAAAGCAAAATAGTCCAATTAACGCAAAAATTCAAATAAGATAAAAGTCTAAATAGTGTAACAAAAAAAGCCACCGAGTTTTCGGTGGCTTTATTTTTTCTTTAGATGTTCAAATCTATCTATTGTAAATCTTATCTCTAATGTCCTTTACTTGGCTAGCAATGGACACGTTGTTTTTGCATTCTTCGCTGATTTTGTCACGCGCGTGCATAACGGTGGTGTGGTCACGTCCGCCAAAGTATTCGCCAATACTTGCAAGTGGCAAGCTTTGTCCCAAGATATCGCAAATTAGGTAAATGCAAATTTGGCGTGGAACAACAATTTCCTTGTTCTTCTTTTTGCCAACAAGTGCTTCCTTTGTAACACCAAAGTACTCGCAGGTTGCATTTACAATGCGGTCGATGGTAATAATATCTGTACTTGCATCAGCGTAGTCCTTGATGGCATCGTTAACAATGGACATATCGTTGGGGTCGCCACCAACCAAAGTGGAGTAGCTGATGATTCTGTTCAACATACCTTCCATTTCGCGAATGTTGGTTGTGATCTTTTCCGCAATAAATTGCAACACGTTAAAGTTTACCTTGTAACCCTTGGCGTTGCATTTCTTTTGCAAAATGGCAATGCGTGTTTCCAAGTTTGGTGGTTGGATATCGGCAATGATGCCTGTGCCAAAACGAGTTTTCAAACGTTCTTCAATCTTGATTTCCTTTGGTGGGCGATCGCTACTAAGGATAATTTGCTTATCACTTAGGTACAACTCGTTAAAGGTGTGGAACATCTCTTCTTGAGTGCCTTCCTTGTTAGCCAAAAATTGCACGTCGTCCATCATGAGTACGTCAATCTTGCGGTACTTTGCACGGAACTTTTTCATTGCATCAGGATCGTTGCTGTTGTGCAACGACTCGATAAATTCGTTAACAAATTGGTCGCAAGTAACGTACATAATCTTCTTTTCGGGGAAGTTGCGTTGTAGTCTGTTGCCAATTGCGTGCATCAAGTGGGTTTTACCAAGTCCCACGCCACCCCAAAGGAACACGGGGTTGTACTTTGTGCCAGGATTTTCCGCAACGGCTCTTGCAACTGCTTCGGCAAACTCGTTACTTTTACCAACGACAAAGTTATCAAAAGTGTACTGTGTTACAAAGTTAACCTTTTCTTCCACAGCATTTACGTAGTTTGCATTAACGGGGATATCCACTTCCTTTTGCACGTTTGCTACAAATTCCAAATCTTGCTCGATGATGATTTCCACATCGATGATAGATGGGAAAACAGCATTGGTGCACTTTTTCAAGATGTCCTTGTAGTGGTTTTCTACAATGTTCTTTTGTGCGCGAGTTTCCGCAAGCAAAATGAGCCTGTCGCGGTAGAGGCCGACAGGTTGAAGTGAGTTGATGTACAGGTCGTACGCAAGGGCGCTTGGCACCTTGGAGGACGCTTCGATAAGAATGTTATTCCAAATTTGGTCAAGTTTAATCATAGTGAGTATATTATACACAAACATCGCCATTTTTGCAAGTACAAAAGGGTAACAATTTGCGTATTTTATCCCATTATAACTCAAACTTTTGCCTATCATAAAATTTGACAATATGTTTAATATAATATATTACTTGACATAACCGAACAATCAAACTATAATATATTTGTAAAATTGAGGTATTTTGGGCATAAGCAAAATTTTGTTTATGCTTTATCTCAACAACACATCAAAAAGTAAATTTATATACACAAAAAGGAGTATCAACCATGAACAAACAAAGCATTAAAGATGTAAACGTACAAGGCAAAAGATGTTTGGTACGCGTTGACTTTAACGTTCCTATGAAAGACGGCGTTATCACAGACGAAAACCGCATCAACGGCGCATTGCCAACAATCAAGTACTTGATGGAACAAGGCGCAAAGGTAATTTTGTGCTCTCACCTTGGCAAGCCACACAACATTTTTACACCTAACTTCAAACTCAACAAAAAGGAAAAGAAGGCACTTGAGGCTCTTCCTGAATGTGAAAGAGAAGCAGCTAAAGCAGAATTTATTGCAAAGGCATTGAAGGGCGATGCTAAAAAGTTCAGTTTGAAACCAGTTGCTGACCGCCTCAACCAACTTTTGGATGGCAAAGTAACATTTGCTACAGATATCGTTGGCGAAGACGCTCAAGCTAAAGTTGCCGCTCTCAAGGAAGGCGAAGTAGTTCTTCTCGAAAACACACGTTTCGACGCTGGCGAAGAAGGCCGTGACGAAGAATTCTGCCGTAAGCTTGCAAGCTTTGCAGATATCTATGTTAACGATGCTTTTGGTACAGCTCACCGTTCTCACGCTTCCACAGCAGCTATCGTAGAATACGGTTTTGTTAAGACTGCAGTTTGCGGTTTCCTTATCGAAAAGGAACTTTCCGTAATGGCAAACGCATTGGAAAACCCTGTTCACCCATTCGTTGCAATCCTTGGTGGTGCAAAAGTTGCCGACAAACTTAACGTTATCAACAACCTTCTCGAAAAGTGCGACACACTCATCATCGGTGGTGGTATGGCTTACACATTCTTGAAGGCAAAAGGTTACGAAGTTGGTAAGTCCCTTCTCGACGAAGAAAAGATCGACTACTGCCGTGACATGATGGCTAAGGCTGCTGCAGCTGGCAAGCAAATTTTGTTGCCTGTTGACTGCGTAACAATTGCAGACTTCCCAAATCCAATCGATGCTCCAATCGAAACTATTGTTGTTGATGCTGACCAAATCCCAGCTGACCGCGAAGGCGCAGATATCGGTCCAAAGACACGCGAGCTTTACGCAGATGCTATCAAGTCCGCAAAGACAGTTATCTGGAATGGTCCAATGGGCGTATTCGAAAACCCAATCCTTGCTGCTGGTACAAACGCTGTTGCACACGCTATGGCCGACTCCGACGCTACAACAATCATCGGTGGTGGCGACTCCGCTGCAGCTGTTGCACAACTTGGCTATGCAGACAAGATGAGCCACGTTTCCACAGGTGGTGGCGCAAGCTTGGAATTGTTCGAAGGTAAAGTTCTTCCAGGTATCAACTGCTTGAACAACAAATAATCATGAGTGCCTCTGGGTATGTACCTGTTTATGTGTCAACTGCGGCTATTGTTGCATCACGACGTAAACGAGTTGCAAAAAACGCAATTCTTTCCCACAAATCCAAGGAGTACACAATGACAAAACAAACATTGCAAAACTATCTCAATCGTGATGTAAAAGTAATCGACGTGTTGGAAAACGAAATCCACGGCACACTTGTGGATCTTACAGACGACTCCGTTGTGCTTTCCACACCACGCAACACCGTAGTCATTTCCTACGACTACATTGTGCAATTTCTTGTAAAACACACAATCTAATTTTTTTGCTAAGAACGGCGTACAATAAGTATGCCGTATCTTGGGTTAAAGGAGACAAATTATGAAAAACAAAATCATCGCAGGCAACTGGAAAATGAACAAAACAATCGCTGATACAAAAGCATTGATTGGCGAACTTATCCCACTTGTTGCAGACACAAACAACACAGTTATCATCTGCGTTCCTTTCACAAACTTGGCAACAGCAGTAGAACTTACAAAGGGCACAAACATCCACGTTGGCGCACAAAACTGCCACTGGAAGGAAAGTGGTGCTTTCACTGGCGAAATTGCTCCTTCTATGCTTGTTGAACTTGGCGTAGAATATGTTGTAATTGGTCACAGCGAACGTCGTACTTACTTTGGCGAAACAGATGCAACAGTTCTTGCTCGCACAAATGCAGCTTTGAACGCTGGCCTCAAACCTATCGTCTGCATTGGCGAAACTCTTGCTGAACGCGAAAGTGGCAACATGGAAAACGTTCTTCGTCGTCAAATTGTGGAAGGTTTCAAAGGTATCACAGCAGAACAACTTGCTAACGTTGTTGTTGCTTACGAACCAGTTTGGGCTATCGGTACAGGCGTAACAGCTACAGACGACCAAGCTAACGACTCCATCGCATTCTGCCGCAGCGTATTTGCTGAACTCTACGGCGAAGAAGTTGCAAATGCATTGTACATCCAATACGGTGGTAGCATGAACGACAAAAACGCAGCAGGTTTGCTTGCAATGAGCCACATCGACGGTGGTCTTATTGGTGGCGCAAGCTTGGTAGCAGAAAAATTCGCAGGCGTAGTTAAGGCTCACTCCTAATATCTTGTTGTTTTTTGGTGGCAAAACATCTACGCAATCTCCCACATTTTCCTCGGTCAAAGACTTTCCAAGTATTCTCCCTCGAAACAATGTGGTTCTTGCTTGTGTTTTATCCACCAAATCGCTACGCTAAACAACAATCTATTACTCATTCGCCTTGCCCACTCCTAACATCTTGTTGTTTTTACAGCAAATATGTCTATTTGCGATGTCAATATCACGATTGTATAGGCGCCCTTGTGTAAAGGGAGCTGGCACCGCAGGTGACTGAGGGATTGTATTATATTTGCATACCTACAACCACAACAATAATCTAAAAGGTAAATCATGAACAAAAAACTAACCGCACTTATCATCATGGACGGCTACGGCTTGTCCAAACAAACAAAGGGCAATGCCATTGGTGCAGATTGCTCTCCATATGTAAAATACTTGATGAACACCTATCCAACAACAACTTTGGATGCAAGTGGTCTTGCAGTTGGTCTTCCCGAAGGTCAAATGGGCAACTCCGAAGTTGGCCACTTGAACATTGGTGCAGGCCGTGTTATCTACCAAGAGCTCACACGCATCACAAAGAACATCAAGGATGGCGATTTCTTCAACAACCCAGCATTGCTTGGCGCTGTTGAACACGTCAAAAAGCACAACGGCAAGTTGCACTTTATGGGCTTGTGCTCCAATGGTGGTGTTCACTCTCACATCACACACTTGTTTGCTCTTTTGGAGCTTGCCAAACTTCAAGGTTTGGACAACGCTTACGTTCATTGCTACATGGACGGTCGTGACGTTTCTCCAACAAGTGGCGCAGGTTTTGTACAAGATCTTCAAAACAAGATTGACGAACTCAACTTTGGTGCAATCGCAACAGTTTGTGGTCGCTACTACGCAATGGACCGCGACAACCGTTGGGAACGCGTTGTAAAAGCTTACGACATGCTCACATTGGGCCAAGGCGAAGCCTACACCGAAGATGCTGTTCAAGCTTTGAAGGATAACTACGCAAACGGCACAACTGACGAATTCATTTTGCCAACAGTAGTTACCAAAAACGGCAAGCCAGTTGCAAAAATCGAAAATGGCGATGCAGTTATCTTCTTCAACTTCCGTCCTGACCGCGCTCGCGAAATGACACGAGCATTCACTCAAAGTGGTTTCGATGGTTTCTCTCTCCGTGGCAAAAAACGCGATGTTCACTGGGTATGCTTCACTCAATATGACGAAAAGTTTACTGGTGTAGACATTGCTTTCCGTCCGGAAAGTTACACAAACACTTTGGGCCAATACCTTGCAAGTTGCAACAAAACTCAACTTCGCATTGCCGAAACAGAAAAGTACGCTCACGTAACGTTCTTCTTCAATGGCGGTGTTGAACTTGCTAACGAAGGCGAAACTCGCGTTCTCATCAACTCTCCAAAGGTTGCAACCTACGACCTTCAACCAGAGATGTCCGCTGTGGAAGTAACCGATCGTGCCATTGCCGAAATCAACAAAGACAAGTACGACGTTATGATTTTGAACTTTGCTAACTGCGACATGGTTGGTCACACAGGTGTTATTGATGCAACCAAAACTGCCGTTGCAACAGTTGACGAATGTGTTCGTCGCGTTGTAGAGTGCATCTTGCAAAATGGTGGACGTGTGTTTGTAACTGCCGACCACGGTAATGCCGAAAAGATGCTCGACGACAAGGGTGGCGCATTTACTGCTCACACAACAAACAAAGTTCCATTCATCATGGTAGACATGTCCGCTCGCGACAACGTTGCTTTGGCCGAAGGCGCATTGTGCGACATCGCTCCAACAATGCTCACAGCAATGGGCTTGGAAATCCCTGCCGAAATGACTGGTAAGAGCTTGATTGTGAACAAATAATTAACTACAATATCATCAAAAAGGGAACAACTGGGCAATTTCCAATTGTTCTCTTTTTTGTTGCAACTTTTTATCACAAAACAGTTGTCAACAGGCAAATAGTGTGGTAAAATATACAAGCATTAAAAATATAAAGGGCAAATTATGTCCATTTTACTTATGGAGGCAATTCACGTGTTGAATATTATTGCATTTGCGGCAACTGTGCCAGCACTCTCTTACATCAAAATCGCCATCGCAGCTCTTGCACTTATCGCTGCTGGTTTCATCATTTTCGTAGTTATGCAACAAAAAGGCAATAGTGACGGTATGGAAGCTATGACAGGTTCCAGCAAGGACGATGATAACGAAAGTTACTATGGTCAAAACTCTGCATCTCGTCGTGAGCGCGTTCTCAAAAGATGGACATTCATCTGCGCAGGCGTAATTGCAGTAGCTTGCATCGCAATGATCATCCTTAACAGCATTGCTTAATTATTAACTGATGACAAAAGTGGCGGTTGGTATCTACCAATCGCCAATTTTTTTTATTAGGGCTCGCTCAAAATTGCTGTGCGCTTTTTGACGGAACACTACTGCGCAATCATCCATGTTTTGCTCAATCACAGACCTTCCAGGTATGCTCAGCGTCGCAACTAACGCAATATTGTTCGCAACGATGCAAAGCATCATTACTCACTTTTAGCGTTGTTGCTCCTTCTCCCCACAAATCAGGATTTGATTTGCGGGGGCCCCATATTTTACAAAGTAGCCGCTTGCTTGTATTCTTCTCGTCAAACCGCGTTGCTAACCGCACATCCCTTTTTCGCAAGCCCTTGCTTGCTCGTAAGCTCTATTGTCTTTTTGACGGCAAAAGTCTGCAAAGGCCCCTCATTAAAATCCATCAAATTGTCAAAAATATAGGAGGCAAACATGAACACCAAATTTGCACTAAATGGTCTAACTATTCAAACAGAGCGCCTTTTGTTGCGCCCATTTTGTCAAGCCGATTTGGAAGATTTGTACGAATACGCCTCTCAAAATGGCACAGGCGAAAGGGCCGGTTGGCCACATCACACTTGCATCGAGGAGTCACAACGCATTTTGAACAACTTTATTGCCGAGGACAAAACCCTTGCCATTGTCTACAAACAAAACAACAAGGTCATTGGCTCCATTGGTGTAGACGAGTACGGCTTGGAAGACAAGTTGACGGAGTTTGACGGTCTGCTCGGTCGCGAAATTGGCTTTGTGCTTTCCCGCGACTACTGGGGCAAAGGACTTATGACGGAAGCTGTAAAGGCGGTAATCGACCACCTTTTCAATGTGGAAAAGCTCGACTTTTTGACCTGTGGTCACTACGATTTTAACGTGCAATCCAAGCGTGTTCAACAAAAATGTGGCTTTGAGCCATATCGCAAACTCGTGATGGAAACACGCATGGGCACCAATGAACCAGGTGTTTTAAATTTACTCCTCAACCCAAACAAGGCCATCACTTTGAACTTTTCCCACCCGGAAACACTAATCTACAAGCAAAACTAACATCGTGTTGTCGTGCGCAGTAAAAGTGCAAAAAACGCACACGTATCCTTGATTTTTGCAAATTTATCACAAGTTTAAGAAGGAAAAACACATTTTCCCAAAGGAAATACAACCAAAATGAATTTCAATCAAAAACTCCTACAACTCCTACAAGATGCCCCAATGTCCAACTTTACCATCAAGCAAGTTTGCACACTTTTGGGTACCCAATCTTCTACCGACCGACAACTTGTCAAGGATGCATTGGCGGAACTGCAAAAGCAAGGGGAAGTTTTCTACGACGAAAACGACCGCCGTTACAACATTGTCGATGGCAAAAACTTTGGCAAGGCAATTTTCCAAGGCAACAAACGTGGCTTTGGCTTTTTATTGCGCGATGATGGCGACTTGTTTGTGCCAGCTCCCAAAACCTATGGCGCGTATCATGGCGACTTTGTCCTTTACCAACGCCTAAAGGGTACCGAGGACGAAGCAAAAGTTTTGGCAATTTTGGAGCGTGGCAAAAACACACTTGTTGGCACGTTGGAAAAGCAAGGCAACGTTGGCTTTGTAATTTTGGATGACCAACACTTCTCCACCGATGTTTTCATTCCGCCCAAACGCATGATGGGCGCTAAAAATGGCCAAAAGGTGGTGGTAAAAATCCACTCCTACCCATCGGACAACCGCAACTGTCCCGAAGGCGAAGTGGTACAAATCTTGGGCTACCCCAACGAAAACAATGTGCAACTGATGTCTGTTGCCATTGCCTACGGCGTGCAAACGGAATTTCCACAAAACGTGCAAAGTCGTGCAGAAAAAATCTCCCAAACTTTGTCGGAAAAGGACTATCAAGGTCGCAAAGACCTTCGCGGTCAAACGATTTTTACCATCGATGGCGACGATGCAAAGGACCTTGACGATGCAGTATCCATCACTCAAAACGATGATGGCACCTACACTTTGGGTGTGCATATTGCCGACGTTTCCCACTACGTAAAGCCCGC
>JAZRHU010000037.1:0-53209 GCA_045644945.1 Candidatus Fimimonas sp.
GACGGAACAATCAAGCAAATTACCGAAGACGCTGTTGGCCCATACATTTTGCACGACTACTTTATGTTTATGCTTTTGCGTAAGGGCTTTACTCCAAGCAAAGTTTTTGAACTGGCAAAAATTTCCTTTGAAGGGGACTACACCGCTGACGAAATCTACAAATGGTTGCGCAAATTTATTTGGAGATTCTTCACACAACAATTCAAGCGTTCTGCCAGCCCCGACTACATCAAGCTTGGCTCGGTAGACCTTTCCGCAAGCGGAATGAATATCCCAAGTGATGCATGCGCAAACGTTTGGCTTGCAGACTTGGAAAAAGTTGCACCACAAAAGTAAAAGCAGGTAAACAATATGAGAATGAGACTAAAAAAGCACCTCGAGGAGCGTATTGCCGACTGTGGCAATATGTTGGTTGCAAGAGAGGGCTCACTATTTTACACACTAACTGACGAACAAAAAACACAAAAACTTGATCTAACAACAATCTTTGGCAACAACAATCCATTGTACTTGGAGCTTGGTTGTGGCAAGGGCGCATTTGCCATCAAATCGGCAAAATTGTATCCCGAACGCAACTACCTTGCAATGGAAAAACTATCCAACGTTATTGTTGTTGGTTGCGAGGAAGCTTACAAGGAAAACATCACAAACTTGCGCTTTATGAACGGACATGCGGAAAACCTACGTTTTTGGCTAGATGACAAAAGCGTTACGGAAATCATTTTGAATTTTTCCTGCCCATTTCCCAAAAAGACATACGCCAACCGTCGCATGACAAGCGAAAAGTACTTGGAAGTGTACAAACACTTGCTAACTGATGACGGAATCATTCGTCAAAAGACAGACGACCTTGCATTTTTTGAGTGGTCGATGGAAAGCTACAAAGCACACGGCTACGAAGTGTTTGACGTGACCTACGATTTGCCACTTGGTGGAGATAACGTTACTACCGAATACGAAGAAAAATTCCGTTCCGTCGGCAAAAAGATTTACGCTTGCAAAGCAAGACCTATCAAGTAGTTGCACCGCTAACAGCTTGGTTAAATAGCTTAGCCAATGATCACTCTTGGTTGAACCAATTGGCCAAACGGAATACCAAAATTTAAATTGTTGAATAAAAAAAACTCTCGAAGCAATTCGAGAGTTTTTGTTTTATAGATAGGTTATGCCTACAAGTTGAACACTTGTAGATACATTGTGCGACAATCGGCAACAGGTTAAATTTTGTAAATCTTGGTTAGGTTTTTGCAGTCGGTTGTTTGAATAACAAAGTTACCCATTTGTACTTGCGGATTTTCCTTTGAGCCGAACATCACGAAAAATTGACTAATGATATGGTTTTTGTAAAATACAGCATTGTAAGCATTTACTGCCAAAATTTTGCAAGGAACATCGCATATCACATCATTTTTAACCAATGCACTTTGTATTGTTTGCTCTGCATTGTTATAGAATTTTGCAAGGGCATCTTTGGTTGAATACTGCGATTGGCACTTGTGTGGAACAACACTTTTCAACAAACTTTCGCCAAAAGGTATGGGTGTAAAACCATCGTCAAATGCAATGTCATTTTGCATCAAAACATACAACAATAATGCGCCAATATCGTAGCAAACAATGCGAATAGGGAACAATTTGTTTGCATCCGTGATACCTTGTTGCATCGCCAATAGTCTTTGTTCGAACAACTGTGTCGAAAGTTGCTTTAGGCACATCAGTTCAACATAGTCGGCGGAGCCTTCCATTTGTTCGATACATGCTTCGTAGTGATACTCGTATGGGAAGTTTTCTGCGCGATACTTACGCATGCCAAGCAATTGAGCATACACATTGCTATCAAATTGTTGCAACAAACTACAAA
This sequence comes from Candidatus Fimimonas sp., assembly GCA_045644945.1. Lineage (GTDB taxonomy): Bacteria > Bacillota > Clostridia > Christensenellales > CAG-314 > Fimimonas. Next base: position 1,862 of record JAZRHU010000037.1, read on the forward strand.
GCAGGTGATTTTCTGCTAGTTTTAGGTCTAAATTTGCCTCGCTGTAGTTGTAGTTACACAATGCATCCAACTCGTCAGGAAAACAACACTTGCCACGCACTGATTGGAATCCATGGAACATTTCGTGCACTATTTTTGAAGCCAAAACAACTGAGTCCATTTCATGTTGCAAATACCAAATAGCGACACGTTCGCCTTTGTACTCGATGCAGGTGTTAGCCAAAAATTCGCCAGTTTTGGGAATGTAGTTGCCATCAAAAAAGCACTCGGTATCGGTGTACAAAGCAAACTTAAGTGGCTCAAAACCATTCCAAAGTTTCGAGAAATCCAGTTTTTCTATTTGGTTTTTAACTTCAAAATATATTTTGTCTAATTGCATACTGGAGTCCTGTTAAATAGTTGTTAGATACCTTGTTTTTGCCAAGTGTAGCCTGCAATGATTACTGCTTACTTACGATGCATTTCGAACGTTGCGTAAAGAGTTTGTTAATTGTTTGCCTTGGTAGTGGTATCAACAAAACCAATTACCTTTTCTACCACAATCGCACCACGCTTGCCTTGTGGTAGCTTGCCCTTGTGGTTTTTGCCTTCGACAGATACGTCTGCTGGATCAATCACAAGTGTGTTTGCCTTGTCGAAGATGGCAATCTTGGCGTGATTTTGTGCAACGTAGTTAGCGTACACGATGTGTGTTCCATTTACGCCAAACTCGATACCCTTGGCACCCTTGCAATTACGAGCGTGTTTTGTGATTTCCATAACGTCAAGGCGCTTGAGGTAGCCCTTGTTTGTTACCATAACTACGCAATTACCCTTGGTTGCTTGAACTTGTCCGCCAAACATAACGTACTCGTCATCGGCCAAGTTGATGCAGTGTACACCACCGGCAACTCTGCCTTGGAGTGGCACTTCGGACACGTCAAATCTTGTGCAACCGCCACGGTTAGTAACAAAGAAGATTTCCGCACCTTCGCGTACTGCTTCGACGTGGAATACCTCGTCGCCATCCTTGCCCTTGAAGCCTTGGAAAACAGGTTTGAGCAATTGATACTCCTCCCAACTGGAGCGCTTGATAAAGCCTTGACGAGTGTAGATTAGTAACTCGCCTTGTGGCATAGCATCACGTGGCATCACAAACATTGCAACGGGTACTTCGCCACTTTGTGCAGCAGGGAACAACTTGGAAAGTTTCAAACCGTTGTCGCGATACTTGATTTCCGGCATCTTGTCGATATCAATGCGGAAGCAGTTACCAAGGTTACTGAAGAACATTGCCTTTTGGTCGGTTTTTGCTTCGATGGCACTTGTCAAGATTTCACTCGAGTCGGAGTTGGTTGCATCCTTTGTTGTCATGTTGAAGTTTTTGATTGGGATACGCTTGATTGTGTAGTCCGCAGTGATACCCAAAACAACAGTTTCAACAGGTTTTTCGTCCGTTTCGCTTGGAACAATTGCATCCTTTTCCGTCTTGCACATTTCACTACGGCGACCAACCTTGTAAGCACGTTTGATAGCGGAAAGTTCCGTTTTGATAAGTTCCATTTGCTCGCGCTTGCTGTTGATGATAACTTGCAATCTTGCAATTGTACGTTGTAATTCCTCAAGCTCGTTGACGAGTTTGTTTACTTCCAACTTGGTGATGCGAGCAAGGCGCAAATCCAAAATTGCTTGCGCTTGGCGTTCACTAAGATCAAATGCTTGTCTAAGTTTTGTGCGTGCATCCGCTGTGGAAGCGGCGTTTTTGATAATTTTGATTACTTCGTCGATGTTTTGTACAGCAATAACAAGACCTTCGACAATGTGTGCACGTTCCTTGGCTTGTTCAAATTCGTACTTGGAACGGCGCAAAATAACTTCGCGTTGGTAGTTTACATAGTAGGCAATGATATCCAACAAGCCCATTAGTTGTGGTTTACCATCGGCAATGGCGACCATGTTGATACCGTAGGACATCTCTAGTTGAGAGTGTTTGTACAAGAGTGCCACCATCTTTTGAGGGTCGCAATCCTTGCGCAATTTGATTACTGCGCGCATACCTTCCTTGTCGCTTTCGTCAACAATTTCCGCAATACCAGCAAACAAATCCTTTTTGTCGTCCTTCAATGCGCCAATTTTGACAAGCAAGTCGGACTTGGAAATGCCGTAGGGGATTTCTGTAATAACAATATTGCGCTTGTCACCAGTAGCAACTTCGATGTGCATCTTTGCACGAATAATAATTTTGCCCTTGCCAGTTTCGTATGCTTGCTCAAGACCTTCGCCTGGCAAAATGTAGCCACCAGTTGGGAAGTCTGGGCCTTTGATGATTTTCATCATTTGTTGCAATGTGATGTGTCTGTTGTCGATGTAGGCAATGGTACCATCGATAACCTCGCAGAAGTTGTGAGGAGGAATGTTGGTTGCAAGACCAACGGCAATACCACTTGCACCATTTACAAGCAAGTTGGGGTAACGACCAGGAAGCATGTCTGGTTCCTTGGTGGTATCGTCAAAGTTGTTGGAAAAGTGGACTGTGTCCTTGTCGATATCGCGCAAAAGTTCCACAGCCATTGGGGAGAGTTTTGCTTCGGTGTAACGCATGGCGGCAGCAGAGTCACCATCGATGTTACCAAAGTTACCTTGACCAATGATCAAAGGAACGTTCATAACGTGTGGTTGAGCCATACGCACCATTGCATCGTAGATGGATGAGTCGCCATGTGGGTGGTAACGGCCCATGCAGTCGCCGACAATACGTGCAGACTTGCGAGTTGGTTTGTCAGGCAAGTTGCCTTGCTCGTACATAGAATACAAAATACGACGTTGAACTGGTTTGAGACCATCTTCAACACGTGGCAAAGCGCGATCCAAAATTACGTGCTCAGCGTAAGGCATCATGGATTCGTGCATTACCACTTCCATTGGCTTGGTAAGAAGGTTACTGCCATCTGCCAACTTTTCGACATCGCCATTGTTCAAGCCAAAAATATCTACTTGTTTCATTACGGTTTTCCTCCTTACTTAAGTTTATCGAAGATTGCGTCTTTGTCTTGGTTGAAGTCGGCGTTATCGATGATGTACGCTTTGCGGGCATCAACTTGATCGCCCATCAAAGTTGTTACCATACGTTCTGCCTCAGCAAAGTCGTCAATGGTTACTCGCATCAATGTGCGAGTGTCTGGATTCATTGTTGTTTCCCAAAGTTGTTCGGCGTTCATTTCGCCAAGACCTTTGTAGCGTTGTAGTTCGTAGCCCTTGCCAAACTCTTGCACTATTTCTTGCAATTCGTTGTCGTCGTAGGCATATCTAACTTTGTCCTTTTTGGATACTTTGTACAATGGTGGCATACCAATGTACACGTGACCATCGGTGATGAGTTGCCTCATGTATCTAAAGAAGAATGTAAGCAAAATCGCTCTGATGTGTGCACCGTCTTGGTCAGCATCGGAAAGAATGATGATTTTGTCGTACTTGAGGTCGTCGATATTGAAGTCTTCCTCGCCAATACCAGTGTCCAATGCGGAAATAAGTGAGCGGATTTCTTCGTTGGCAAGCACTTGGTCGATGCGTTTGCGTTCGGCATTTAGTGGCTTACCACGAAGTGGCAAAATTGCTTGGAAACGACGGTTTCGAGCTTGTTTTGCAGAGCCACCAGCGGAGTCGCCTTCGACAATGAACAATTCGTTTTTGGATGCATCGCGACCGGTGCAACTTGCAAGCTTGCCAAGCAAAGTGGAGTTGAAAATACTGTTCTTTTGACGAGTAACTTCCTTGGCCTTGCGAGCAGCCTCTCTAACCTTGGCAGAAGCAATAGATTTTTTGATGATAGCTTCAGATACGGATGCTGTTTTTGCAAGCAATTGTGCAAGACCTTCGGTAGCAAGCGCTTCGCAAGCAACACGTGCTTCCACATTACCAAGCTTTGTTTTTGTTTGGCCTTCGAATTGCACGTTTGCCATCTTAACGGACATAACCAAAGTGATGCCTTCGCGGAAGTCTTCGCCAATAAGGTTGTCGTCCTTGGCCTTTAAAAATCCTTTTGTGCGCGCGTAGTCATTGAAAACCTTTGTCATTGCGGTTTTCAAGCCAGTTTCGTGCATACCACCTTCGCCTGTGGGGATGTTATTTACGTAAGAAATAAAGTTTTCGGTGTAGCTATTTGTAAATTGGAAGGCAAACTCCAACTCGAGTGTATCATTTTTGCCAGTCCAGTACAATGGATGAGCATGCAAAGCAGACTTGTTTTCGTTGAGGTACTTTACAAAGTCTGCAAGACCACCTTGGTAGCAGAAACTTTCGAATTTAGTACCACCATTTTCGTCGGCGCTGTTTTCGTCCGTCAAAGTGAATGTGATACCCTTGTTCAAAAAAGCAAGTTCCTTCAAGCGCTTGGAAATAACGTCGTAGTCCATCTTGATAGTCTTAAACACGCGTGCATCGGGCATAAATGTGATGGTAGAACCATGCTTTTTTGTCTTGCCAACGCGAGTTAGGCTGTCAATAGGTACACCACTAGATACTTTTTCCGTTTTGGGATCCATTGGACTGTGGAAGTGTTGGATATACTCGTAGCCATCCTTGTAGACTGTTACTGTAAGCCACTCGGAAAGGGCATTGGTTACACTTGCACCAACGCCATGCAAACCACCAGAGTAGCTATAGTTGTCGTTATTAAATTTACCACCAGCGTGCAATTGAGTAAATACAACCTCTACGCCAGATACTCCCAATTGTGGATGTTTGTCTACGGGGATACCACGACCATTGTCCGCAACTGTTACACTACCATCGACGTTGAGAGTAACGTCTACTTTAGTTGCAAAGCCGTTGGTTGCTTCGTCAACGGCATTGTCGACGATTTCCCACAAGAGGTGATGCAAACCTTTGGATCCAGTTGTACCAATGTACATACCTGGACGCATACGTACGGCATCCAAGCCCTCGAGTACTTGAATATCACTTGCGCCATAAGAAATTTTGCTCACGATTTATACCTCCAATTATCTTTTGTTATTTGGAAATTTGACCGAAATTATGCTCGGTCGAAACAAATTATTGTAAATGTAAGTTTGGCGATTACAGACAAAAAAACATTTAGATAAACATACTAGATGATTTGTCGTACGCCAAAAGTAGCCCCTGCTAGAAAGGTGGCACTTTACTAGGATATTATAGCACAAATCAATTATTTTTGCAATACTTTTACTAATATTTATTCATATAATTTTTGCAAATTTCTTGCAGTTATATATTTATTTATAAATATATAAAATTTTATGTCCGCTTTGCAATTTAGTGGTATTTATACATTTTTATGCATAAATACTAGCTTTGTACAAAATGGCAAGCTGATTGACTTGCAACAAAAAAAACGGCGGAAATCCGCCGTTTTAAAATGCATTTTTGCTATTTAGTTTTACTTTTGCAACACTTGCTCAATCCAGTTTGCAACATCGTCATAAACTTGTTGCTTGCAAAGTGGCTCGTTCAAAATTTCGTGGCGAGCACCATCGTATAAATGAGTTGTAACGTCCGTCAAGCCAACCTTTTTGAGGTAGAACTTTTCCAACTTTTTGACACCCTTGCCGTAGTTGCCAACAGGGTCTTGATCGCCAGCGATGATCAACAATGGCTTGTTTTCTATCAGGCCATACTTATCTCTCTTGTAAAGACGAGAGATACCACCCATAAATGTACGATAGAAGTTTGCCGAACAGGTGTAGCCACACATTGGGTCGTCGTTGTACTTTTTAACTTCGTCAGCATCACGATTGAGCCAAGCGCTTGTGCCAGGGAATTTCTTTTCGTACATCTTAAATGACAAGTTTACAATCATTTGCGCAGGATATCTGCCACCCTTGTTTTTGCACATACTTTTTGCGATAAGTCCGCAAAGGTCAAAGCTGATATCTTTCATGTAGTTGGAGCCACACAAAATGTAGCCAGAAACATTTGGCGGATATTCCTCCATCACCGCTTGAGTGATAAAACTTCCGTAGCTGTGACCCATCATGACAACTGGCAAATTGTAGGTTTGCTTGCAGTAGTCTATCAAGGCAATTTGGTCGTTGACGTTGTTTGTCCACATGTCGCCATCTTCGTAACCAAGACTATCTGGCTCGGCAGTTAGGCCGTGTCCGCGATGGTCGTTCATCACTACGATAAAACCCTTGCTATTGAGATATTGCGCAAAGTGGTCGTAACGCGCAGAGTGCTCCGCCATGCCATGGGCAATTTTTACCACCGCTTTTGGCTCTTGAACATTATCCCAAACGTAGAGCGCTACTTTTTTGCCATCATGAGAGGTAAATTGACTTTGTTTCATTGCAAAAATCCTCCTTGGATTGTTAGTAAAATTGTACACCACCGCAATAGCAAAGTCAATAGACATTTTGATTTTTCTGCATTAACTTTACGAATTATCATACACTACACTTAGCTCAAAACCGCAAATACCTTTGGGATACCACAACCAATTGAACAAATTTTACAAATGCGATAATTTACCTATATTTTGCACTCAAAACACATAAACTAAATATATGAAAATAGTATTTTGTGGTGGCGGGACGGCAGGTCACGTAACGCCCAACTTTGCATTGATGGAAAAACTACACGGCAACGAGATGCACTACATTGGCACAAATGGTATGGAAAAACGCTTGGTTGCGCCCTACGTAAACAACGGCACAATCAAAGGATACCACCAAATTACCGCAGGTAAACTAAAACGAAAGTTGGCACTATCCAACCTTTTGTTGCCATTTACCTTGGCAAAAAGCATACGTCAAGCCAAACGACACCTAAAAAGGCTTGCGCCAGACGTTGTGTTTAGCAAAGGCGGATTTGTTGGTTTGCCTGTCGTTATAGCCTCAAAACAACTAAAAATCCCCACCATTGTGCACGAAAGTGACATGTCACTTGGCCTTGCAAACAAAATTTCCAGTTGGTACGCAACAAAACTACTAACAACTTTTCCTTGTAGCAAAAAGGGAGAGGCTTTTGGAGCAATCGTAAGAGAGTCAATTCTTCAAGGAAACAGACAAAAAGGCATCGAAACAATGGGCTTTGACGGCAAAAAGCCAATTTTGCTTGTTATGGGTGGAAGCCTTGGCGCAGGCGCATTGAATGATGCCATTTGCAACAATGCACAACTTGCAAGCACCTTTGATATTTTTGTTATCACAGGTAAAGGCAAGCAAATTGATTGCAACTTTGTGCGTCAGATGGAGTTTGTATCTAATATTGCAGACATTCTGGCAGCAGTTGACATTTGTTTAACACGTGCAGGAAGCAATAGTTTGGTAGAACTAACCCTTGCCAATGTGCCATTTGTAGCTGTGCCACTAACAAAAGGCTCACGTGGAGAGCAGGTAAAAAATGCCAAATGGTTTACCAACAAGGGTTGCGGAGTGTATCTTGATGAAGCAAAGCTAACCAACCTTGCAACCACACTACTGACGTTACACCACAACCGCAACGCCATTGTTGCCAAACAAAAACAATGTGAATATCTCAACGGCACCGATAAAGTTGTGGAAGAAATACTAAAATATAAATAAAAAAAACGCCCTACGTTTGTTTACGGGGCGTTTTTCGATATTCAAATTTACTATTCAATCTCTTTAACAATTGCCTTGACATTATCGTAACTGCATTTTTGTAAAAATTCCGATATTTCCATCCATTGAACGGATATCATGCGTTTTTCTTTGGCAATTGGTTGACCTTCGCTTTCAACTTCGAACAAAAATGGCGCAATTGTCTTTTGCACAAGTTTGTTAGATGGCGTGGAAAATTGATAAGAATACGGCGTCAATGCCTTGACCATGTTTTCCTCTGTCAAAACAATGTTTGTCTCTTCAAAACACTCCCTAATGGCCGTTTGAAGGAGTGTTTCGCCCTGCTCGTTGTGACCTTTGGGCAAAGATAACACGTTTCTTCCATAGATATCTTCCACCGTGGCAAGAATTTTGCCCTTGCAAAGCACCACAGCCATGGCGCTTTGCTCAATGCTATCGAATTGTTCGTTTTCCATTAAGGCTCTCCTTTTATGCGATATTGCATTCCATAATCATAAAAAAATTATCAATCGTCGCCGTAGTTATGATCCATAACCAATTGGCATCTTTCTACCAGGTCTTGACGTAGTCGCAATGGTTTTTCCACGCGCACACCAAGGCCCAATGAAAGAATTTTGCTAATAAGCAGTTCATCGTAGGGCAAGGTTGCTTTGGCAATGTAGGTATCGCCAAGGCGAGCAACGCTATTAACACCCAACCACTCCTCACAGGCGGAAAGCGCCGATGGGTGCACAGACAAAATTACTTCGCACATTTCTTTGTCCTTCAAAATGTCCGTTTGAATTACGCTTGGATCAGCATGGTACTCACGGCCAACAAAGTGGTCGCCAAGCGTCATTTTGACAATACGCGCCACCTTGAAATATCTAAAGCCCCTGCGCAAACGGCAAAAACAGTACACGTACCAAGCGCCATCTTTCAAAATAAGACAGTATGGCTCAACCATACGCACGGTGTTTACGCCATCCTTGGAGTGGTACTCAATTTCGCAAAGCACCTTTTGCGCAATACAATCGGAAAGTTGCGGAATAAGATCGCGTACAGAGTAGTCTACACTGTCCACCATAAACTGGTCTGTTCTAAGCACGTTGGCACCTGTGTGAGAACGCTTGAGGCCTTGCAACTTTTGTATTGCTTGCTTGGTTACTTCGTCTTGAAGAGTGGAACTTTGCAAGCAGAAGATAACCCTTTCGTACTCGTCTTCGGTAAAATAGGTAGCTTTCAGTTTGTAGGTATCAATGATACCCCATCCGCCATTGCGACCAAAGGAAGACATGATTGGTATGCCACCCTCGGAAAGAGTTGCAACATAGCGATAGACGGTGCGTTTGGAAATTTCGAATTTTTCCGCAAGTTCGTTTGCGGTTACAAGCTTGTCTGTTGACAAAAGTGTTGATAAAATACCTACCAAAACTGGGATTTGCATGGCGTTACTCCTTTCGATGTTTTGACAACATTTTCGTTGTGTGACTATATTATAATTATAAAATGCTGACAGCATATTGTCAAGGTTTTGCAAAAATAATTCAAAATATTTTTTAATGTTGCCATATATATGGCATAGTTATTTGGTAAAATGTAGACATCAAAAACATCAAAGGGAGGCATACCAAATGAAATACGATTGCACAACTGAATTTGACCTTGACATCATCTACCAAAAACTTACAGCGCCAAGCGCAACACAAATGGTAAAGGCATGCAACTTTTTTGAGCAAGAGGATATGCTTACCATGTTTCAACATCGCCTCGAACGCGAAGCACAACTACTAACCGCATAACAAAAAGCGTACTCAAATTGGGTACGCTTTTTTTTGTTTGGATTTTTTGCAATAGCTACTTTTTGTTGATTGCACCATTTAGCACCGAAGAAGGGTAACTTCGGACAAGTTTGCAATCCTGTTGAAAGTCGGCAATAGCCTGCTCAACAAGCAATTTACCAAATTGCGCTTGAGTGTAGATATTGCTCCAAAGGCCGTAAGCAAGAGAACCGGGGATTGAGTTGATTTCGTTGACATAGATTTTGCCACAGTTTTTGTCTACCAAGTAGTCCACGCGAATCACACCACTAAATCCCAATTTTTGGTAGATTTGCTGTGTCATTTGTTTTACGGCATTTTGCACATCTAAGTCAATATCCAACGTTGGCTTACACCACTTGCTTTGAGATATGTACTTATCGTCAAATGTAAGCAAATCGTGGGTGGTTATGGGCATGTCAACATCACTTGTTTGCACCATGTTATTTGCACACATTGCAGAACAATTTACTTCGTAAAAATTGGTTAGTGCTCTTTCGCAAAGCACATCATTGTCGTAGCAAAATGCCACTTGTAGCGCGTGTTTTAGTTCAACCTTGTTATGGCAAAGGGTTATGCCTATGCTAGAGCCAAGCTTGTTGGGCTTTACAATAACTGGATAGCCAAGGTTTCCTGTTGAGTAGATGTTCTTCTCAAACTGTTTGCGCGTGATGCGACGCCCCATCACTGTGGGCATACCAATTGCTCGCAAGGCATGTTTTGTGGCAATTTTGTCCATTGCAATGGCGCTGGAAAGTAAGCTTGAGCCAATAAGTGGAATGCCTGTCATTTGGCAAATAGCAGATACTGTGCCATCCTCGCCACAAACACCATGGCAACAATTGACAGCAACATCAATATCGATATACTTTTTGACGCGCTTGCCTTTGCAAATTGCAATGCGCCTTTCTCCAAAGCAGAAGGAAATTTGCTCGTGAAATGTGTAATTTGTGTGCTTTGAGGGCGTAAAATCGTTTGGAACGGCAAAGCATCTGTTTTGCTTGTCGAAATACGCACCGATAATATTTCCCCTAAAATACCCCTTTACTAAGCAGGCAGTGATGATGGAAATGTCGTGCTCGCAACTTTGCCCGCCGTAGATAATCAATATGTTCATAAAAATCTCCTACAAACTTACAACATCTGGTAAATCGTTTTGAAAAAGCACAATGCAGTTTGGCTTTGTGTAGCGTTGCAATAGCTTTGTACCTTCGGCAAGATTTTTGGCGTGCACAACTTTGCACTTACAGTTACTTGCACCACTTGAAATGTGTTTAGCATACTTGCCAATGGCAATGACAACATCGAAGTGTATTCCTAGCATTTGACCACAACGCTCGTTAAGTGTCCGCTGAAGTTTGCCACCCTCAACGATGCCTTGTGTTAGCACTATTTTGTAATTGTCGAAGCATGAAAGTGTTTGACAACAGTTGGAAATCCCCTTGATATTTGCATTGTAGGCATCGTCAATGATATAAAAATTGCCATTGTGCAATATTTGCATGCGATGGGGAGTTTGCTTGACTTTTTTGCAGTTTTGCGACGTCAAATTTACATCTTGCCCCAACAAATTGCACATATCAAAGCACATCAAAAAGGTATCGACAATGTAGTTAGATATCTGTGGTAAACAAATATTGTACAGTTTACCATTGTGCTTGATATCAAACTGGGTGCCTTGCAATGTTGTTTGCCGGCCAGATACCATGCTTTTGTCTGTTACCTTTTTGCGACAAACACCTATTTGCGCAAGTGTTTGCACAATGCTATCCCCACCATTTAGCACACAAAAGCCGTTTGCGGGCAAATTTTGCACCAGTTCGCCTTTGGTTTTGACGATGTTACCCAGCGTTTTGAAAGTGGACAAATGTTGCTCGCAAATGCCCGTTACAATGCCATATTTGGGTTGGAAAAGCTTGCAAAGTTGCCCGATATCACCAACATTGCGCGCGCCAAACTCCAAAATTAGGTACTTGTACGTTGTTAGATCCGTTTGGTTTACAAACTTTGCAATGCCAAGTGGTGTGTTGCAACTACCATTGGGTGCAATGGAGCAATCCAACAACGTTGCAAGCATATCCTTGGTGCATGTTTTGCCGTAACTACCTGTGATGGCAACAACAGTAACTTCGCTTTGTGACAGTTTTTTGACTGCCTTTTTGAGATAGTAGTTTGCTATGATGGCATCAACTGGCAAGCAAATCATCCAAGATATTACCGCAACAAGAGGCAACGGCACAACAACGTAGCAACTGCCTACAAACTGACACAATACAAATGTCAGCACAAACTGCACAACAATCATCCGCACAATGCGCTTGGTAAACTTTAGCGGACACTTGCGTTTTTTGAGAAAGCTTGTGGCCGTTGCAATACCCAATACAACAGTCACGTACCCTTGGTTCCACAATAAGTGACACAAAATAGCCAAAACTTGCGCAAAAACTAGCACCAAAAAGTAGCCACTTGCAAAAATTTTGAAGTAGCCACGTTGCGGTTTGTAAGAGCAGGATTGCAAAATACGAAAACTCTCTAACGAAAGCGCCGTTAGCAATAATGCTTCTAAAATATTGCAAATCAGCATCAAGATTCCTCGAATAACTTTATCGTTTGGGCAAATGCTTGCGGGCAGTTGAAAAATGCAAAGTGTCCACCATCAATCTCCACTAAACTGCTTGATTTGATTAGTTTTTGCAAGCTTTTTGCATGTTTTAGAGGAGTTTGAGTATCAGCATTGCCATTTACAATTAGTGTTGGGCATGTGATTTTCTTTGCAAAAGCGGACAAATCTTGATTGATAACCTTCACAAAGGTGTTTTTGATGCCGTTTTCGCAAGCGTTGTAGTCGGCACTTCCGTAGTGAGCTGTGATGTTTTGGCAAAGACCCATTTTGCACAAAAACTTGTGGATTTTGTACTTTGCAACCTTACACCAACGTTTTAGTGATGGCTTGCGCAGTCCTGCAGGGGCAACGAGCAAAAGTTTGCAAACCCGATTGGGATGTAACGATGCAAGCACCATTGCCACCCTACAACCAAAACTGTGGGCAACAATTGTTACTTTTTGCAAATTTTGCTCATCCAAAAAGCGCAAAAGATCCTTTGCGTAGTCCAAAACTGTCCAACCTTCGATTGGCGGATTGTCACTTTTGCCAAAGCCTGCAAAATCTACCAAATAGTTGGCATAATTAGGCAACCATTGCACCACAGGTTGAAAAATGTCACCATCACAGCCCCATCCGTGGAGAAACAAAATGGGATTGCCATCTCCAAGTTTTTGAAAATACATACACTTCCCTTGCAAAGTAGTTTATGAAGGCGTTTTCCGTTTTGTGACAATATGGAAAAATTTGTAAAAAATGCAAAAAAATACCGCCAAGGATATACCTTTGGCGGGTTTTATATTTTGAACAATAACAGTTAAATTAATACCGATACAATTTTACACCAAGCTTTTTGTCATCGTGTAGGCGTCACGAGAGTTGTAGCGTGTACGGCGGTAGAAGTTTTTGCGGATACCAGCTACCTCGAAACCGCACTTTTTGTACAATTCCACAGCGGGAGTGTTCTCGGTGTTAACTTCCAACTCGCAAATTTGACAGCCCTTTTCCGCAGACAAACGAAGCATTTCTTCAATCAGTTGCTTTGCAATGCCTTGACGGCGGTATTCCGGCAAAACTGCAACGTTGCACACTTGTGCTTCCTCGTACATGGCACGAACACATGTGTAGCCAACAAGTTTATCATCTTGATAGTAACCAATAAGATACGAATATTCGTTCATAAACTCGCCACGAAGGTTGTTTACAGTCCAAGCATCCTTGGCAAAACATGCTTCCTCGATATCGGCAAGGTCAAAAACGTTTTTCATGTTGTATTCAAGTAGTTTTATCATAGTAAGACGTCCTTTATTTAGGATTTTTTGAGTTCTTCCGCTTGACTTTTGCGGATGTAAAGTGGCTCGAGAGTTTGGTCGAAATTGCCACTTTCAAATTGTTGTTTGGCAAGTGCTACAAGACCATCAAAGTAGTCGGTTGCATTTGCGCCTTTGCCAGCAAGCTCCGCACGACCATCGTCATAGGAAATCAAGCATGGAGCAACATTGTTGTTGTAGTCGGCAAAGTAGTAGCCATTGCCTGCATCAATGATTGCGCTACCCTTGGCGCCACAGCTATTGGAAAGAGCAATGGCTTGCAATGTGTTTAATGCCAAGAGCTTTTTGGGACAGGCAAAGTTGTAGCCCTTTACTGTGGAAACGCCAATGCGAATACCTGTGAAACTTCCTGGGCCGATGGAACAAGCATAAGCATCGATATCCGCCAAGGCAATTTGTGCCGTTTTCAAAAGTTCTTCCACAGTTACGCAAAGATTTTCGCTGTGGCGAGTGCCCAGTTGTGGCTTTGTACAATTGACAATTTTGTCATCATCAATCAAGGCCACCACCAAATCTTTTGTAGTTGTGTCAATTAGTAAAATTTTCATAGATACCTTTGTATAGTTATTTGACGAGAGTTTTCGTCAAGCTTTTCGATAGTTACGACAATGCAATCACGTGGCAAAAGCTCAGCGATATTTTCGCTCCACTCGATGCAAGAAACGGAGTCCTTTTCGCCAAAAAACTCGTTTAGGCCCAACATTTCTGCCTCTTCGGGGTCCATGATGCGGTAAAAATCGAAGTGATTGAGAACAAGGCGTCCACCTTGGTATTGGTTGTGCAAAGCAAATGTGGGGCTTGTGATGACATCATCGATACCAAGTCCCTTTGCAACACCCTTGACAAAGTGTGTTTTGCCTGCGCCAAGGTCGCCGTTTAACAAAATGGTCTCCCCGCCAATAAGCGTAGTGGAAAATTGTTCGGCAAAATCTTGCGTTTGTTGTGCAGTTGTTGTGATTACTTGTGGTTTCATAGGTCAATTATACATCAAATAAACAAAAAACTCAACCATTACAACACAAAAGGGCAACTATTTTGTAAGTTGCCCCGATGATTGAACGATATTGAAGATTTTGTTGGCAAATTTGCTTGCAGGCGTTTGTGTTAACCAGCAACAAACACACTACTTGCAACAATTAGTCGTTGGGTTGATTTTTGCTTTTGATTTCCCAATGCAATGCCTTGGAAAGTGGCTTGTACGTTAGGTAGGATACTACCGCACAAATAACACATCTAAGCAAGTTGAAGGGCAAGACGCCAATTGGGATGTAGAATGCATAAAAGTTTTCTGTAGTGACACCGCTGTACAAAGCAGATACGGCATTTACGATGATTTGCATACCAGCTTCCGCATTGCCATTACCAAATTGATTAGCATAGAACGGAATCAAAATAAGCCAGTTGCACAATGCGCTGAAAGCAAGAGCACTAACTGTGCCAACCGTCATACCAATGATGGCATTTTTGCGCCCTTTGGAGATGTGGTAAATCAATGTGGCGGGCAAAACAAATGCAATACCTACAAGGATATCAGCACATTCGCCAACACAAGCTGTGGAAGTAAAAGGCATCTTCAAAAGACACTTTACTACAACGATAATCACGCTTGCAAGTGGATTGATGGCAAAACCGCCAAGCAACGCTGGCAAATCGGAAATTTGAATGTCCAACCATGGTGGGAAAAATGGCAATGGGAACTTAACAAACATGTACAAGATGTAGGATATTGCTGTCAATACGGCCATAACCGCCATGTTACCTGTTGTAAAAAGGTTCGACTTAGCCTTAGCTTGAGTGTTTTGTGTTGTAAGTTGTTCGCTCATAATTACTCCTTCTCTTTGGAAAGCAAAAACCCTTGGAATACTCCAAGGGCGTAAAATGTCGCAAATATTCGACAAATTCTTTTCTCATCCGGACTATACCGTCGGTGCAGGAATTTCACCCGCTCGGCAACCCAAAGGGTTGTTCATAGACTATAACTATCGGTGTGGAATTACACCACGCCCCAAAGAATTTATTTTGTTGTGATTGTATTGTACTACTACCTTGCAAATATGTCAATAGTTTTGCAAAAATTAGCAAATAAATTTATTGCAAATTGAATTTTTCGCGGACACGTGGTGTGTTTTTGAGAATAATCCATCATTAGATTGCCCAGCGAACAAGCAAAAAACCGCCTGATTTTGGGCGGTTTTTGTTGTTAGATTTTGTTGGAAATTTACCTAACAGTGTACTTACAAAATCAATGCGCTGTGTACTCGTGTTGTTTAACGATGTTGCCATCGTTAAGGCTTTGATGGTTTACGTCGTACATGTAGATTTGACCGTAGTCTGCACTACTTGTGTTAACGTTGATTTCAATCATGGATACACCCTTGCCAAGTTTGTTACCATTTTCATCTTGCCACAAATCAAGGTACATTGACGCACCTTCGAAACCCCAAAACTTGGCAACGATCTTTTCCAAAAATGGATGCTCTCCTTCGCTTTGGAA
This sequence comes from Candidatus Fimimonas sp., assembly GCA_045644945.1. Taxonomy (GTDB): domain Bacteria; phylum Bacillota; class Clostridia; order Christensenellales; family CAG-314; genus Fimimonas. Next base: position 17,650 of record JAZRHU010000037.1, read on the forward strand.
GAAAGGATATGTATGGTAGCCACAACTTCTGCCGTAGGCCATAAAGATGCCATCATCTGTCAAACCGCGCAATGTGTTTACGTGGTCGTGACCAACAAATACGCCCTTTGTTGAGCCAAGTGCAACCATCATATCATTCATAGCTTGACCACATTCGCCACCTTGGAAAGCAATACCTGGCAGTATTTCGCCATGCCAATCTCTGTCCAACTCTTGAATGGAACCCGCTTTGTTAGGGTCGTTTAGCACTTCGAGATGAGTTTTGAATGGAATGTGCATAAACAAAGAACTTTGCACCTTTGCATTTTTACTTTGCAATCCTTGGATAACCCATTTGTACCAATTTGCTTGATCTTGCTCAATTTCGCCATACTCGCGATTGAAAACATCAGTTTGGCCCTCTTGGTACATGTTGCTGTCCATCATGCACAAAGAGTAGACAAGGTTACCGCTTGTATCCTTGACATTTACAAAGTAGTTGCTCTCGCCAAGAATATTTGATGGGCCACCATCAAACAAACAATATTTGTATTTGGAAAGCAATTCTGCATGACGATACTTGGAAAATGTTGTCTCTGAGTCGTGATTGCCATAGGCAAACGCCCAGTAAACTTGCTTTTTCTCCATAAAATCAGCAAAATGCTTTACTGCGCCCTTTGCAAAGATACTAAACGTCAAGTCGCCTGTGACAACTGCAATGTCCGGCTTGAGTTGATCGATGGCTTTGTCGAGCAAATCCATTGTTTTTGTATCGTGTGTCCAACTACCAAATTTTAGTTGAGGGTCGGCAATTTGCATGATGCGAAGAGGTCTTGAGCCATCAAATGCAATTGGCAATGTGAGCATGCTTTGGTAGTAGTTATCAAAGTTTTCCGTTTGAGACCAAGTTGTGCCGTTGCCGTAGTAGTTTTCCTTTGGGGAGTAGGTGCCTGCTTCAACCCATACCAATACGCTTATGACGATGAGCGCAACGACAGCCAATGCTATCAGTCCGCGTTTTTTGTTGCGTTTTTTGTTTTTAGCTTTTGCCATAGTTTACCTCGTGTGCAAAAATGAGCAAAGTTGCCCTTGCTCATTTAGTAGTGTTTGTTTTGTTGTTATTTGCAGATTTCTACACCACAGCTTGCGCCAATACGGTCTGCGCCTGCTTCCATCATAGCAAGAGCTTCTGCTGTGTTGTGAACGCCACCGCTAGCTTTTACCTTGAGGCCATGAGGATGAACTGTGTCCGCCATGAGTTTTACTGCGTGAACAGTTGCACCACCCTTGCCAAAGCCGGTGCTTGTCTTTACGAAGTCTGCGCCAGCAGCAATGGATGCTTTGCAAGCGTTTACAATTTGAGTGTCGGTAAGGTTGCAAGTTTCGATGATAACCTTCAAAACAAGATCACCGCATGCCTTTTTGAGAGCTGCGATTTCCTTTTCTACCTTTTTCCAGCTGTTGGACTTTGCGTGAGATTGGTTGATAACCATGTCAATTTCGGTAGCGCCATCCTTGATAGCTTGTTTTGTTTCGAAAACTTTTACCTTTGTAGTATTTTCGCCAAGAGGGAAACCAACTACTGTGCAAACTTTAACTTGAGTGCCTTCCAATTCCTTTGCGGCAAGTTTAACGTGAGTTGGGTTTACGCATACGCTTGCAAAGCCAAACTCGCGAGCTTCGGCGCAAAGTGTAACAATTTGACTTGCTTTTGCAGGTTTAAGCAATGTGTGGTCGATGATTTTAGCAATTTGAGTGTTCATTTGTGCTCTCCTTGTTGTTTAATTTGATTGAAACAAGATTTGTTCCATAGTTGACAAGATTATATCACAAATTGCTACAATTTACAAGACAATTAAAAATATTGTTTGAACAATTTTGATATTTGCAACAAAACATTTTGTTGCAAAACAAGCATTTGCGCAAAACAATTACCGCCACTTGTGTAAAATACAAACAAAAAGTTTACTTTTTGCGCTTAGATATGTCGATTGTGAGGGTGTTTTCGTCAAAATCGAAGCTTTCCACACGCTTGCAGTGATTTCCCTTGATGGCCCTTACAAGCAAAAATACTAGGTAGCCAACGCACAGTGCAATACCAACACAACAAAATATGATAATAGGCAAAACTTGCTTCATAATGCACCTCGATTGCAGTTTAGCACATTTGTTGGAGCAAAGATTGTCAAATTTTGTGCATATTACGTCCATTTGAGCAAAAATACATCGCGCTTGCACACAAAAGTACAAAACTTTTCCTTGCAACCAAATGTGATTGTTTGCTTACAAAAAACGCGCTTGCATGCATATTTTAGCCCGCAATGCAAACACTAACACAAACACAAGGAGGAAACTATGAAAAGATTTGTTATATACCTTGCCCTTGCAATGCTTGTTTTGGCAATTTTGCCAACGTTTGCAATGGCCACAACAACAGAAAAGGAAATAGCTAACGTTGCAATGCAAAACCCAAAGGTTACCAAGGCAAAATGTGTGATTTACGAGCGCAACTGCCTTGTGGCAATCCAAACGGAAAAGTTCCAAAGCAAAACGGAATACAGCAACTTTGTGGAAAAGTTTGAAAAGCTTGTAAAGGCCAAATACCAAATTGACAACATCTTGGTGACACGCAACCCCAAAGTGATGAGCAAGCTTGACCACTTTGAAAAACTGAGCGAATCAGAACGAAAGGCAGAAATCCAAAAGCTGATTGAGTACCTTTTGAATAAACCAACCCCACTGCCCGCACGACCAATCAAGCCACCATTTGATAGATAGTAACTAATTTTTGACTAAGTTTTGAATGAAAATGGCTGGAATTTAGTTAATAATCAATTAAAAAACACCTTGCAATTGCAGGGTGTTTATTTTTGCGACAAAAGAGCGCCATCCTTTTGGGATGACGCTCTTTGGTGGTCTAAATATTTTATAGTAAGTCCGATAAAGTTAAACTTATTTTCTTTATACCCTACTTTTTGGTTAATCCGTGATGTTCTTGTGTTTCCTCAAGCAATTCTTCGAATTTGCACATCAATTCCGAATCATTGGCAACATCAATCTTTACACTAAATCTGTATTGATTTTGGATTACTTTTCTGTTAAATTCATCACGCACGATAGGGGAAACATCCATTGATAGTTGATGACGTTTATAATTAATACCGACCATTGTGTTTGCAGTTTCAATATAGGCAATAAACCCAAATTGCTTAAAGTACGCAATCTTATAAAAACTCATCTTTTGAGGATTAACTCCCCTTGCAATTAGAGGTTTGCTTATAGCGTTTGCTATCTCGGTATATTTTGTGTAGTCAATGTAGTGATTCAAAACACTAATATTATGTCGAACACAAATCATTGGGACTTCGTAATAATATTGCAAAGAGACCAAACCGAATCTAATGATATATCCTCTTTTTCTCCATATATAACCTTCCCCTTCTCCAAATAGGTCAGGTGTTCCAAGGTCAACTAAGAGTGTTTCAAACACATCATTAAACTCATCAGCACTCATATCATCATTAAATCTAATTGCATACTCATTGCGATAGTTCAAATAGGTAATACAATCATAGCGATTGTTAAACTTGCCTCCAAAGCCTTTTTTGACTTCCTTAGTGATATCTTTCTTGGGAAGATTGATATCCGTATATTTAGCAATTAAATTTAGATATTCATCTACTTTATGACCGAACTGCTTATCTCCTGTTGTTTTTGATTTATTGGTTTTATGCAAAATGATCAAACAAGCAACTGCAAAACAAACTACCAGGATAGCCGCTACAATCCATCCAACTACTGGACTGACTACAAAAGCAAATATAGCAATCAGCACAAAAACTAGCGCAATAATTACAAGCTGTATCACAATATCCTTTTTCATAACGCATCTTTCCGTTTAATGCCCGGACGGCTTTCTGTTGATTGACTAGAACAAATTCAATCAATTTGATTGAGTAGTATCAACAACTTACAATCCCAAAATCTTTTCGCAAACGTCAACGACCATCTTGAAGGATTCTTCCTCAAATGGGGATTTCAAACCGCACTCTTCGATGAGTTCCACAAAGGTCTTGGTGCCACCAAAGTCCAAAAACTTGTTGTACTTGGCAAATGCGCTATCAAAATCTTGTTGGGACAAAGCCAAAAATTGCAATGCGGTAAATTGTGCAAGGCAGTAGTCGATGTAGTAGAAGGGGCTTTCGTAGATGTGTGCTTGACGTTGCCAACGACGGCCGTCTTGCAAAGCCACAATACCTTCCGTTGTCATGCAGGGCAAAAATTGCTTTTCAATTTGGTTGTAGAAAGCAATGCGCTCGGCAGGAGTCATGTTGGGGTTGTCGTAGCAGGTTTGTTGGAAGTAGTCCACAATTGTGCCGTAGGGGATGAACGTGATTGCACCACCAATGTGGGTAAACTTGTAGTCTTCCGTTTGATCGCCAAAGAATTTGTCAATCCAAGGGTATGCCAAAAATTCCATGGACATGGAGTGAACTTCGGCAGTTTCCATGGAGATGCTGGAAAGGAAATCGCTTTCGATAAAGAAAGATTTGTAGAACTCCAACGCGTGGCCGAATTCGTGCGTGAGAACGTCGATATCACCAGCGGAGCCGTTCCAGTTGGCAAAGATAAATGGAAGTTTGAACTCGGGCAAACCATCGCAGTAGCCGCCGCCCGACTTGCCTTCTCTGCTCATAACGTCAAAGCACTCGCTCTCTACCATAGTATCGAACAACTTGCCCGTTTCGGCGGACATTTCGTTGTACATTTGGGAGGCCTTGGCGAAAAGCTCATCAGGAGTGCCAACAGGACGTGGTTCGTTCTTTGTGAACACACCGTGGTCGTAGTAGTACATCTTGTCGATACCAAGGTCTGCGCCTACCTTTGCACGGATTTTGTTTGCAAGGGGTACAATGTACTTCAAAACGTTACTACGGAACTTTGCAATGTCTTCCTTGGTGTAGCAGTTACGTTGCATTTGCATGTAGCCAAGCTTGGAGAAGTTTTCGAATCCCAATTTTTGGCCCATGCGGGTACGAACTGCAACAAGTTTGTCGTAGATTTCGTCAAGTTGAGCTTTGTTTTCTTCCAAAACTGTGCCAAGGGCAATTGCTGCTTGCTTGCGCACTTCGCGGTCGTTGGATGTAGCATACTTGCCAAGGCCACTCAAAGGCAATTTTTCGCCATTGAAATCGATAACAATGCTACTCATAAGCTTGCGGTAAGCTGTGGTAAGTTTGTTTTCTTCGATGCGGTCTTCTACCAAGCGTGGATCGTTGGCATCAACGGACAATTGCAAGTTGGTAAACATTACCTTTGGAAAACGTTTTTCCAACTCAGCACGGAATGGGCTTGTAAGATAGCAGTTGGAAATTTCCGCTTGAGCAACGCCAATTTGAGGCATTACTTCGTCAAGGTAGTCTTGCTCGCCAGCGTAGAACTCGTCACGAGTGTCTTGAGAAAAGCGGATAAAAGCAAGGTGCATTGGTGTGCTTGCCTTTTCCATGTAGGCCTTGAACTCGTCGTGTACAAGGTAAAACTCCTCTACTGTTTTGGCACTTTCGAAACGTTGTTTGAAGTTGGCAAGGTCTTGGAGAAGTTGGTCTTTGTCGGGACGAACGTACTTGATTTGAGAAAGTTTCATAATATACTCCTTTGCCCAAATAACCTTGGGCAACAAAAATTTACAAATATATTGTGAGTGTCATATGCGCACAAACGGTTGTAATTTATTTGGATTGCAACACTTTTGCACGTTGACAAAATGTTTTACAAAGAGATGTTTTCGATTTTATGTACAAAGTCACACACAACTTGCTCGTAGTGTGCGCGATCATCTGTGACGCTACGCGCGTGCTCGGAACCTTCGAAAAGATGTAATTCGCTGTTGGGGTTTTTGCAAACATTGTACATATCCACACTGTGATGTGGCAAAATGAAGGTATCTGATGCGCCATGGATAAAGCAAATGGGAACGTTGCTATCCTTTACACAATCGATGGGCACAGTTTTGGTAAAATCGTAGCCAATTGTACGTTTTGCAACACTGTTAGCAAAGTGCATTGTGGGGAAAGTTGGCAAATGCGCCACTTTGGAGCACAATTCGCGATAGTAGTTCATTGTGTGGGAAAATCCACAATCGGCAACAAGCAGGTCGATATCGCTACGCAAACCCAACTCGCACAAGATTGTTACAGCGCCCATACTTTCGCCATGAAGTGCCAAAAAGCAATCTTGGCCAAACAAATTTTTGGTGTAGTCGATAACGGAACTAAGGTCAAATTTTTCGTTGAAGCCAAGTGTTGTGTAGGGACCATCGGAAAGCCCAAAATAGGCGTGATCGTACAATACCAAACTGTATCCTTGATTGTAGAAAATTTGGCCGTACTTGACGGAAGTGATACGATTGCAGGTATGTCCGTGGCACACTATTGCCACCTTTTTGCGAGTTTGGTTTTGCATGTCTGGATGGAAAACAACTTCGCCACGAATTTTACCATGAACACCATCTACTTCGAAATCTTGTTTGTTCCAGTTGTGTAGGTAGTCGGTAAGATCCAAATTGAAAACATTTTGTTGGTTTTCTATCTTTTGATCAATTGTGAAGGCAGTTGGACGAGTTGCCGTTTTTACCATGAAACTTGCAACGGCATAACAAAAAAGTGTAAACAAAACTGCAATACCCAAAATTACTAATAAAACAATTACTGCTGGATGCATGGTCTACCTCACATTTGTTGAATTGTTCCGCTTGTTCCACAAGTTGCAAGGCGGAAAATTTCTTGCGCAACTTCGCTTGGTTGGTAGCACTTGGTGTTGTGCTCCAAGCAAAAGGCTTGCTTTTCCTCCTCGGTGTAGCCAGCGCACATTTCCGTTAGCACTATCGGTGGGCAAATGCAGTTGACGTTTACCATGCCATCAAGTTCTTCAGCCAAGGATTTGGTTAGGCCCACTACGGCAAATTTGCTCATTGCATACACACTTTCGCAAGAAGCGCCTTTGATGCCCCAAATGGAAGACATGTTTACAATGGTTGGATTTGTGCCACTGCGCAAAAGGTCAAGGCCGTGTTTTGAGCACAAAAATGTGCCTTTGGCGTTGGTGTCCATCACAAAGTTGTAGTCTTCAATGGATACATCTTGAATAAGTCCACTACGACAAACACCTGCATTGTTTACAAGTACGTCAATATGCTTGAAATACTTTTGCACCCAAGCAAACATCTCCACCACTTGACTTTGCTTGGAAACATCAGCTTGGTAAAGGTGCACATCACAACCTTGGCTTTGGAGTTCAAATTGCAATGCTTCTGCTTGAATTTTGCTGTTATTGTAATTGAGAATGACGGTGTAACCTTCGTGAGCAAATTTTTTGACACACTCTGCGCCAATACCACGAGATCCACCTGTGATAAGTGCTATTTTCATGATTGTTAATTTATATTCGATAATTTGTTAATGATGTACACTGATTATTTACGATAGTTTGGACAATATTGGCATGTCACAATCTACTCTTGGGATAAGGTTTCCCACTCCACAAGGGCATCTTCCAGTTGGGCGTTGGCATCATCAAGCTGTTGCATCACAACGGAAAGTTTTGCAAAGTCACTTGCAATTTGTGGCAAAGCCATTTGGTTTTGCAAGTTTTCAATTTCTTGCTCGAGCTTTGTGATCAAGTTTTCCAACTCTTTGAGTCGTTTTGCCCTGTTTGTTTGTTCGGCACGTTGCTTTGCATTGCGGTAGTTGGATGTTGGTTTGGATTGTTTGGGCGCTTCCACCACCACTTGTTGCTTGCTTGCGATAAAGTTATCGTAGTTGCCAGGGTACACGTTGAGCTGTTTGTTTTCCAACTCGACAATGGTTGATGCAATGGAGTTAACAAAGTATCTGTCGTGGGAAACAACAAGCAATGTGCCTGTGTAGGACTTGAGTGCTTGCTCGAGAGCTTCGCGACTGGGAAGATCCAAATGGTTTGTGGGCTCGTCCAAAATTAGCAGGTTGTTGTCCTTTGCCATTAGCATGGATAGGCCAAGTTTGGCCCTTTCGCCACCGGAAAGCTCCTTTACAAGTTTGTAGACATCGTCTGCACCCAAAGTTACTTGGGCAAGCAGACTGCGTACGTCTGTTTGCGACATGCGAGTGTTATCAAACCAAAGTTGATCCAAAACGCGCAAATTGCCGTCCAAATTGACGTTTTCTTGGTCGTAGAAGCCAAAGCGAACGTTTTTACCAAAGACAATTTTGCCCAGATCGTAGGGGTTTTGAGAGGCAATGCGACGTATCAAAGTAGATTTGCCTGTGCCATTCAAACCCAGCAATGCAACCTTTTGCCCACGGCGAATTTGCAAGTTTACGTTGTCCAAAAGGACTTTTTCGTCGTAGCCAAAGGTGAATTTTTGAATTGTGAGCGGAAACTCGCTTGGTTCGTTGGAGTAGCTAAATTGGAACCTTGGGGGACGCTCGTCCGCCTTGGGTGCGTTGACAATTTCCATCCTGTCCAACATCTTTTCGCGCGACTTGGCCATGTCGGCAGTGGAAGCACGAACTTTGTTGCGAGCAATGTAGTCGGTGAGCTTTTCTATTTCTTTTTGTTGCTTTTCGTAGGCGCGAGTTAGATTTTCGATACGTTCCGCCTTCAAAACGCGGTACTTGGTGTAGTTGCCTTTGTATGCCACCACTTCCTTGTGTTGAACATCCCAAATGGAAGTACAGATTTTGTCCAAAAAGTATCTGTCGTGGGATACAACAAGCAAAGTGCATTTGGCTGAAAGTAAAAAGTTTTCCAACCAGTCGAGGGTTTTGTAGTCCAAGTGGTTGGTTGGCTCGTCCAAAATCATAAGTTCGGGACGTTGTAAAAGTAGCTTACAAAGCGCCGCTTTGGTCTTTTCGCCACCGGACAAGGTGGAAACAACCCTGTCAGCAAAGCGCATCATGCCCATACCATTCAAAACAGTTTTGACCTTGACCTCCACCGAGTAGGCATCTTTGGCATCTGCTTCCAAAGTGAGATTGTGGTACTTGGCAGATAGCTTTTTGTACTCGTCACTATCGAATGGGCAACTTGCCATTTTGTTGGCAATGTCGTTTAGTTGCTCAATGAGCTTGGTGTGGTAGGCAAACACCGACATCATTTCGGCATACAAAGTGTTTGAGGAAACAAAGTCGCAATTTTGCTTGAGGTAACCAATTGTCAAGCCATTTTTGCGGATAACATCGCCACTAAACAACGAAAGTTCGCCACAAATACAGCCAAGCAAAGTGCTTTTGCCTGCGCCGTTTGCGCCAACAAGACCGATGGAATCCCCTTCGTTGATGTCCAAATTGACGTTACTAAATATTACGTTGTCGGCATATCGGAACTCGGCCGATTTTAGTTGCAATATCATTGGTTTGCCTCATAGTAATTTTGACGGCACTACGCCGTCAAAATTACTTTGTTTGTTTTTGTTTTTTGGTTCCAAAGAAAAGGAACTCGAAGAAATTGAGAATGAAAGGTGTTGCGAGAATTTCCGCAATCAAAAGAATCATTTGCTCGCGTCCAAGTTGAACATAACTCAATGTTGAGTATAGTTGTGGTACAAACAATGCAACAAGCACAATTACCCAAACAAAAATGTAAGCTAATAGTTTCCACTTTGTGAGAGGTTTCAAGGCGTGGTGAACAGCACAAATACCGCCAAATGTGTAGGTGATTGTTACCAATGTGCCAAGTTGCTCGTTAGTTGCAATCATATCTGGATACACCTCGCGCAATGCGTAAATTGATGCAGTTGTAACAATAAACGTTAATGATGCGGGGAAACAACGCTTTAGCACGTTGGTCAAGAAATTACCCTTGATAATATCGTTGTTGGGTATAAATGCTGCCAATACGGTACTTGGTATCGCAACAACTACTGCGTCCATCAGTGTTACTTGCAAGCTTGTTAGTGGGCTTGCCATTGTTCGTCCAAATGCAAAGTGCATAACAATCAACATGATGTTGAGCGCAATTACGTACACCGTCTTCATGAAGAACATTGATGTTGAATTTTGAATGTTGTTGACAACACGACGACCTTCGTGTACCACTTTGGGCAAGGTGCCGAAGCTGTCGTTCATCAAAATCAAGTGAGCAACCTGACGAGCGGCATCGCTACCGCCAGCAAGGGAGATGGAACAATCGGCTTCTTTCATAGCCAAGATGTCGTTTACACCGTCACCCGTCATAGCAACAGTTTGGCCTGCTTGGCGCATTGCCTTGACCAAAATTGCCTTTTGGTCGGGGGAAACTCTGCCAAATACTGTGTACTTGGTGGCAACTTCGCGAACTTGATCGTCCGTCATACCTTCCAAGCTGATGTAGTTTTCCGCATCTTCCACGCCAACGCGTGTTGCGATGTTTGCTACTGTGCTTGGGTTATCGCCGGAGATAATTTTGATTGCTACGCCATTTTGACGGAACCAGTTGATGGTTTCTTCCGCATCAGTACGAATGTGGTCTTCGATGGCAATGATAGCAATTGGTCTGCGTACTTGTGGAATGTTTGCGCTACTGCTACTCATTGTTGTGGTGCTGTGCGCAAGCAACAACACGCGTAGACCTTGTGCAGAAAATCTTGCAACCATGTCTGTTACGTGCTGATTTGGTGTTTTTAGAACGTACTCGGGAGCACCAATGAAATAGGTGCCTTCACCCTTGAAGGAAACTGCAGAAAGTTTGCGCTCGGAAGAAAATGGCACAACTGCTGAAACGTTATCCAAACTTGGGTTGCGAGGGGAGCCAAAGTACTTTTTGAGGGCTTTGCTTGTCATGTTGTCTGCTTGCAAAGCGGTGTTCATACTGGAGATGATTTCGCGAACTGTGTACGCAACGCGTGTGCTTGGTCTGAGGTCGATGCTTTCCACAACTTGCATTGTGCCATCGGTGATTGTACCGGTTTTGTCCAAACACAATGTGTCAACACGAGCAAGCATCTCGATGCAGTACAACTCTTGCACCATTGTTTTGTTCTTTGCAAGGTACAAGAAAGACTTACCAAGGGAAATGCTTGTAAGCAAGAATGGGCCAGCGGTTATCATGGAAATGATGGATCCCGCGGTAAGCTCCAATGCTTTGTCGTGCAACTGCCAGGAAAGTAGCGCATCAAAGGATTTGACATTGATGATGTACAAGCAAATTGCCATTGGCACAAGCACGATTGCCTCGAAAACCAAAATGCTGTTTAGCGCTTTGAGCATTTGAGAGCGTGGCTTTTTGTACTGTTTTGCACGACCAGTGAGACCTGCAATGTAGTTGAATTTGCCAACGGCCGTTACCTTTGCTGTGCAACTGCCGGAAACCACAAAGCTACCTGCGTGCAAAATATCGCCGGGCTTTTTGGAAATGGCATCACTTTCGCCCGTCAAGATGGCTTCGTTTGCCTCCACAAAACCTTCCAAAATTACACAGTCGGCGGAAATTTGTGAACCATTTGCAAGCACTACAACGTCATCAAGCACAAGTTGATCCACAGGGATATCCGTTTTGTTGCCTTCGCGAATTACTGTGATTTGTGGCTGAGTGATAAGATTGAGCTTGTCCAGTGTCTTTTTGGATTTGATTTCCTGTATGATTGCAATAAGTGTGTTTGCAACCACAACGGGCACATAGGTGCATTGCTCCCACTTGCCATTGGCCAACAGCAAAACTGTGATAATCAAGTAGATTACGTTAAAAAAGGTCAGCAGGTTGGAAAAAATGATTTGACCGATGCTTTTGCTTTTGCGCGAAGTGTCGATGTTGAGCAAACCTTCGTCCACACGGCTTTGCACTTGCTCGGCAGTCAAACCAACTTTGGCATCCACTTGATAATGCTGAATATTTAGCTGGTCCAAGGATTTGACCTTATTTAGTTGTTTAATTTGTTTTTTAGTCATCAATCTATTTTGTTAAAAGTTCCGTTTCTAAATTCGTAAATTTCGTAACCTTGTTCTTTGAGTTGTTTGAATTGGTAACCAATGTTTTTGATCTTTTTGAGCAATGTTACATTGTTACCTTGCTTACGTTGTTGACGGCAAAAATCCATTACGTACAACAAGGATTGTTTGTCCAACTTTTTGTCCACAAGCACAGCTTTACCCATGGATTTTTGTTCTGTTTTGCCACGTTCTTGCATCAAAAGCACAATGCGCTCGAATCCAATACTAAATCCGCATGCAGGAACGTCTGTTCCGGTGATTTTGCCAATCATCTTGTCGTAACGGCCACCACCACCAACGGAGCTTGCCATACCTTCGACAGAAATTTCGTAGATGGTGCCTGTGTAGTAGCCCATACCACGTACAAGAGTAACGTCGAACTTAACTTTGCCATTTGTAACGGAGTTGTTTGCTACAAACAAAATTTGCTCGATGTTTGTTTTTACGTCTTCTGGCAAACTGTCGCCAAGTTCTTCCACACACTTAGCAAATGGATCGCTTGCGGAAGTGATGCGGTTGATGAGGTCAACAAACTCGTATGCTTTGCCTGGAGCGATTTGTTCCACTTCGGCAAGCACGCCTGTTACGCCAATTTTGTCAAGCTTGTCCAATGCAATGAACACTTTGTCCTTTTGATCTTCGTCAAAACCGCAATGGCTTGCAAGTGCGTTCAAAAGACGGCGGTCGGAAAGGCGCACCACTACATCGTTAAAGCCCAAGTTGGCCAACGCTTGCATTGTTGCGGAAATAAGTTCTGTTTCGGCAATGTTGGTTTCTTCGCCAATGATGTCGATATCGCATTGAACGAATTGACGGAAACGACCGCGTTGTGGGCGGTCTGCACGCCAAACATTGTCCATTTGAATGGACTTGAATACAGTTGGGAGTTGTCCAACGTTGTTGGAGTAGAAACGAGCAAGAGGCACTGTCAAGTCGTATCTAAGACCAAGGTCGCACAAGTTTTCCTCTGTGGCGTTTTCCAACTTTTCGCCACGCTTCAAAATTTTGAAGATAAGTTTTTCGTTGTCGCCACCTTGCTTGGATGTGAGCAATTGAATGTTTTCTACAGCGGGAGTTTCGATACGTGTAAAACCGAAACTTTCGTAAGTTTTTTGGATTGTTGTAAGCACTTGTTGACGAAGTGCAAATTCCTTGGGCAAAAAGTCACGCATGCCCTTGGCTGGAGTTTTTGGTAACATTTTGTTCTCCTTAGTCGATGATATATTTGTTGAGATCTGCTTTTGCGTTGCGCATTTCTTCTACTTTAGCTTCGTAGCCCTTTCTGCCAAACAAAGCGTATGTAGCATTTTTACCGCCTTCGACACCCGGTTGGTTGTAGGCATCAATGTTGAACATTGCGCCAGCATAAGCAGTTTGAAGTTGCATGAGGTAAAGCAATGCACCGATGTTGTACTCGTTTACAACATCCATGCTGATTGTGTAGTTAGCACGACCACGTTGTGTAAGGTTGTAGCGTGTTGCGTGCAATTCCTTTGTCATAAGTTCGTTCAATGAGTGACCGCAAAGGAAGTTTACATCAGGGAAAGCTTCGCATCCGTGAGGGATTTGGCACTCGCTACGGAAGTTGTCTACTTCGAGGAAGGTGATAACCTTGTCGAATGGGCCTTCGTTGTAAAGTTGAACTTGGCTGTGTTGATCTGTTACACCAAGAGCTTTTACTGGAGTTTGGCCAACGTTTACCATGTTGCCATCGAGGTCAACCTCTTTACCAAGGGATTCTGCCCAAAGTTGACAGTACCAATCGGCAATATATTTCAAACTATCGGCATAAGGCATCATAACACCAATGTTTTTGCCTTCCTTCATGGAGATGTATTGCAACAATGCAATTGCAAGTGCTGGGTTTTGAGCGATGTCTGCAACCTTGCACTTTTCGTCCATTTCGCGAGCACCGCGAAGAAGTTCGGCAATATCAATGCCGATAACTGCTGCAGGAAGCAAACCTACTGGGCACAATTCGGAGAAACGTCCACCAACACCATCGGGGATGTAGAATGTTTCAAGCTCAAGTTCGTTCGCAAGCTTGATAAGGTTGCCCTTTGTTTCGCTTGTTGTTGCGATGATGCGGTCCTTTGCCTTGTCGCCAAGTTTCTTTGTGAGCATATCCATGATGATGAGGTATTGGCTCATTGTTTCGCTTGTTGCGCCGGACTTTGTGATAACATTGAAAACTGTATTTTCGATATCGATGATATCAAACAAAGCATTCATTCTTTCGGGATCAACGTTGTCGATAACGTAGAAACGAGGACCTTTGCGTACAGCACGAGGAAGTTCGTTGTAGTAGAGATGCTTTAGCGCTGTGAAAACCGCAATTGGGCCAAGAGCTGATCCGCCAATACCCAAAACTACAAAGTTTTCGCAACTGTCTTGAACTTTTTTAGCAACTTGGTTGATGCGAGCAACAACTTCGTCTTGATTGTATGGAGAGTCCATCCAGCCTTGCATACCTTGGCCACGCTTGCTTTCTACCTTGGCGTGTGCGTCTTGTGCAAATGGAACAAGACTTGTAAGTTGTTCGTGAGAGATACCCTTTTCTCCCAAAATATCTTGCATCATATTGTTGTAGTTAACTTTGATACTCATGTTTGTAATTCCTCCGTTTCTAGTTAGTCGATTGTGTATTTTCCAAACAAAGCGTTAAATGCTTTGCCGTGTTGTTTGTTTGCTGTGTGCAAAATAAATTTGATAAACTTGGCTGGTATTCCGCCTACACTCATCATGGAAATAAGTGGCGTTTGCATCATACCTGTAATTATCATTTGTGCAACGGGATCTTGCAATGTCTTTGATGGAGCTTTGCTCTTTGCAACCATCTTTCCTAGTTTTGCAATCATCTTGACAATTCCTACAGTTGGCATGTCTTCGAATGTGTTTAGCAATGTAAACTCGCCACGTTGGGGGATTGTGTACTCTTGCTTTTGTTGTCCTGCCAAAAGATAGAATTGTTGCTCGTCAATGGTAAATGTGCCTTGAGGTTTTGCAAAGTAGTCGGGATACAGTTGTTGGTCGTTGCCTGCCAAATCTTTGCCGAAGTCTACCACTACTCGTTCGCTAATCAATGTTTCGTTGACGTTTTTGCAGATGGAAATGCCATAGGCTCCGTTTACTGCAACAAAGTCCGTTTCGTGATAGATGGAAAATGCGCGCTCGTCCAAATGGAAAGTTACAGTTTTGCTTTCGTTTGGTTGCAAAAGGATTTTGTCAAATGCTTTTAGCTCGCGCTTTGCACGGATATATCCGCAGTTGCAGTTGTCAACGTAAAGTTGCACTACTTCGCTGGCAGGTACACTACCCACGTTTGTGACATCCACAGACACATCAAAACCATTTTGGCAAGGTGTTACTTTCAAATTGGAATAGTCAAACTTGGAGTAACTAAGACCAAATCCAAATGGGAAGAGTGTTGGGATATCGAATGTATTGTAGTAGCGATAGCCAACAAAGATGCTTTCGCGGTGTTCGTCTACAAAACGATCGTTTGCAAAGTAGTTGTAGCAAGGAGTGTCTTGTAGAGCAAGTGGATAGCTTTCTGCAAGGCGACCACATGGGCTAACTTTGCCAAAAAGCAAATCGAATGCGCTTTCCATTACCGCTTCGCCACCCAAGTACATATTGAGCAATGCTTGAGTTTTGTTGAGCCAAGGCATAACAAATGGAGAACCGCCAAAGGCAACAAAGACAATGTTTTTGTTTACCTCGTACAGTTTGTCCAAAAGTTGTTGTTGACAAGTGGGGATTTCCAACTTAGTACGGTCGTAGCCTTCCCCTTCGAAGTCGTCGGTAAGTCCACCAAAGAACACAACTGTTTTGCAAGTTTTGGCAAGCTCGATTGCTTGTGTTTCCAATTTGTCTACCGCTTTGTCGCCAAGCACATTGTAGCCTTGGGCAAAATGGTATGTAACGTTGTTTTCGTCAAGCACTTGCAAAAATGTTTTTGCTTGTGCATTGATGTGGCTACTGCCTGCACCTTGGAAACGTGGTGTTGTGGCAAGTCCGCCAACTACCAAGATGGAATCATCTTGTGTAAGTGGCAAAATGCCATTGTCGTTTTTCAAAAGTACGGCGCAATCGTTTTCCACCTGACGGCAAACGTTGTGCGCGGAATCGAAATCCATTGTGAGTTGTGGTTTTTGAATAGAACACTTTTCTACAAGGTTTGCAACCCTTTGACAAGCACGATCGAGTGCTTCCATCGAAAGTGTGCCATCGTTGACGTACTTGATGGTAAGTTTTTCGTGGTAGTCGCCACCGTCCGGCATTTCCAAATCCATGCCTGCCTCAAGTGCTTCCGCAACGTTATAGGTTGCGCCCCAGTCGGACATTACCAAACCAGTAAAGCCCCATTCAGTGCGAAGAATGTCTGTAAGCAAACGTTTGTTTTGAGCACAACTTTGACCATTGAGCTTGTTGTAGGCATTCATGATGCAGTATGGTTGAGCACCCTTTACTGCTTGCTCGAATGCGTAGAGATAGATTTCCCTAAGAGCTCTTTCGTCCACGATCGCATTTACTGTCATACGGCGAGTTTCTTGGCTGTTTACGGCAAAGTGCTTCAAACAACTGCCTACACCTTTGCTTTGCATTGCTTGGATGTAGTTGGTTACCATTTGGCCCGCCAAAAGGGGATCTTCGGAAAAATACTCGAAGTTGCGTCCGCAAAGTGGACTACGTTTGATGTTGACACCTGGTCCAAGCACCACCGATACGCCTTGAGCGATTGCTTGCTTGGCAATTTCCTCCGCAACGATGCGGGCGTTTTGCACATTCCAACTGGATGCAACTGCGCACGCCGTTGGGAAGCAAGTAGCTTTGACACTGTCGTTGATGTTTTCTATTTTTTCGTTGAGGTCGTCTTGCTTGCGCAAACCATGGGGGCCGTCCGTCATCATGATGACAGGAAGTCCCAAGCCATCAGCAGTATGCCAACTGCCATTACCATGCACAAGTTTCGCTTTTTGTTCGATTGTTAAATTGTCGATGAATTTACTCATAGATATAGTCTCCCACTTTAGCACTATAATTCTACCACATATTGCCGTCAATGTGTACCATTATCGCACAAAAAAACTTGAATATTTTTATAAATTTTATTTATATATATCTTGAAATTTGTTGGAATTGGTATTATAATATAAGGCGTTGAAAAAATATTGCTAAAAGGTGTGGCACCAAAAATGGTTGATTGGCAACTTTGACGTCAAGAACAACCGGGGTTTGCGACAAAGCCTTACTAACAAGCAAGAGAAATGCCCTTTGCAATATGGCAAAAGGCACAAAGGAGTGTTTATGAAAAATCAATGGTACAAAGAGGCAGTTTTTTACCAAATTTACCCACGCAGTTTTAAGGATTCCAACAGCGATGGTATTGGTGACATCAAGGGTATTATTTCCAAGATTGACTATCTTGTTGACTTGGGTATTGATGCTATTTGGTTTTCGCCACTATATGCAAGCCCAAATGCCGACTACGGCTACGATATCTCCGACTACACAGCAATCAACCCCGAATACGGCACCATGGAAGACTTCGACCAAATGCTGGAGTTGTTGCACAAAAACAACATCAAAGTTATCATGGACTTGGTAATCAATCACACAAGTGACCAACACGAGTGGTTCCAAAAATCCCGCGACGTTAACAGCAAGTACCACGACTACTACTACTGGCGTGACGGCAAGGGCAAATGGGGCAAAAAGCCACCAAACAACTGGACAAGCTTTTTTGCAGGTAGCGCATGGCAATATGACGAAAAAGTGGGCAAATGGTATTTGCACTTGTTTGATAAAAACCAACCCGACTTGAACTACTTCAACCCAAACGTGATGAAGGAAATTCAACAAATTTTGCGTTTTTGGTTGGACAAGGGCGTTGACGGCTTTAGATGTGACGTTATCACACTGCTCTCCAAGACATTTGGTTTGCCAAATGGTGCTCCAAGCCCTGCACTTTGCGGACGCGAGCACTACATCGATGGCCCTCGCATGGAAGAGTTGCTTGGTCAATTGCAAGAAGTTTTGCGCGAGTACGATGCCTTTACCGTTGGCGAAAGCGTTTTGATCAACGTTCCAAAGGCACTACGCTACACCACCGAAGGCAACGAGTACCTTACAACAGTTTTTGCATTTGACTCGGTAAATGCCGATAACTACTTTGGCTTGAAGCAACTTGTGCGCCCATTTAGTTTGAGAAAACTCAAAAAGAGCATGCGCACATGGCAACACGGCCTTTACGGCAAGAGCTGGAACACATTGTTCTGGGAAAACCACGACCAAGCACGCATTGTTGGTAGATACTGCGATCCAGTGGTAAATCGCGTGGAAGGCGCAAAGATGTTGGCAACAGTTTTGATGACACTTTCTGGCACACCATTTATCTACCAAGGTCAAGAGTTTGGTACAACATCCATCCGCATGACGGACATCAACGACTACCAAGACGTAGAAGCAAAACGCACCTACAACATGATGAAAGGCATCTTTGGTGCAAAGGGCGCAATGAAGCGCACCGCTTACTGCTCACGCGACAATGCTCGTACACCAATGCAATGGGACAGTAGCAAAAACGCTGGCTTTACCGAAGCGGACACAACTTGGCTAAAGGTTAACCCCAACTACATCGACATCAACGCTGCCTACGCCGAAAGAGATCCCGACTCTGTTTTGCACTACTACAAAAAGCTAATTCAATTGCGCAAAAATGACAAAGCGTTTGTGTACGGCACCTACAAAGATTACTATCGCAACAGCTCCAAAATTTGGGCATATCTACGCGAAAGTGAGTACGGCAAGCTGTTTGTTGTGTGCAACTTTGCAAACAAAGATACAAGCTTTACACCACCAAAAGAAATTGCAAAACAACACTTTGAAATTTTGACAAGTAACTACAAAGATTCCTGCGGAACACCACAAAAAACAAAGCTCCGTCCATACGAAGCAGTTGTGTACAAATTAGATGACGTGTCCGCAAAAAAGTGATTTTTTGACGAAAAATTACCCCATAAAACAGCAAAGGAACAAGCAAAAAACTTGTTCCTTTTTTTGTGTAAATTTTACTGAAATTTATGCCAAAATTATGATGAAAATCTTGCAAAATTGCAAGCATTTTGCCGTTGATTTTACCAAAAGTTTTTGCCTTGCAACTTGGGGTTTATCAGGGATAAATTGACATTGTCAATTGCTACCAACAAGACCTTCGAGGTAGTGGGCCGGGGGTGTTTCCACATAGCAAACGTACGGCAAATTGCTTTGGTCGATTGGGTAGATTTTGACAGTAAGTTTGCGCGTTTGCTTGTCGAAAACAACGCAGTTCAAAACCACAGTTGGCACAAAACCATCCTTGGTTACAACCACAGTTTGGGTATACCAATCAGTTACATTTTTGTCGTAGCAGTTAGTTAGGTTATCAAGTTCAATTGCTGGAGAGTTGCCATTGTTATCGCAAAAGAAGGTTTTGCCATCAATTGTTACAAGGGCATTGTGCACAGGATTGTTATCCAAATCAACCACAGTAACTTTGATTGCCGTTTTGCTTGCCGATACACCAATATCACTTGCCTTGTCGATGGCTGTTAGCACAACCATCACCATCATCAAAACCACCACCACTATTGCTACGTTTTTTAGAGTTACTTTCATACAAGTAGACTACGCGCGAAATTTACAAAATATCACACAATTTAGTAGCAAAATTATCAAAAAAAAGCGCTCCCATCTTGGAGTGCTTTTTGTTAGTAAACTATGTATTAGAGTTTTTCGCCATCGTTGATGTACAAAATACCAATTGTGTTTGGGCCACAGTGTGTTGTGATTGTGCAACCAGCGGTTGTTTCCAACACTTCGTCAAAGTAGCCCCAGGACTTTACCTTTTCGATAATGCTTTGAACAAGCGCCTCGTCCATTTGTGTGTGGGTTACAAAACAACGTTTTTTGTCGGGAGATGTGCATTGGGACTTTACCAAATCGGCATACTTGCCAACACATCTGGCAAATCTACCCAAAAATTTGTTACCAACGCCCATTTTGCCACCTTTAACTTCGATGGTTGGTTTCAAACTCATCAAGTTTGCAGCGTAGTACACAAGGGTTGTGCAACGTCCGCCTTTGTGGAGGTACTCCAATGTGTCGATAATAAAGGATGCGCGTACTGCGTCCAAACGAGCGGATACCTTTTCTACAATTTGTTGAGCATCAAGGCCTTCGCTTGCCAAATCGCAAGCATACAACACAAGAAGGCCTGTGCCGGTAGACAAGTTGCGACTGTCTACAACATAGACATTTTGCAAGTTTTGCGCTGCTGTTAGTGCGTTGTTGTGAGAAGCGGACATTTCGGAAGAAATGTTGAAGTGAATTACAGCATCATAGCCTTCGTCCAATTGCTTTTTGAAAAATTCCTCGTACTCTACTGCGGAACAAGCACCACTCTTAGGCAATTGCTTGTTTGTAGCGTAAAAGTTGTAGATATCCTCGGGAACGATTGTTACACCATCGTGGAAGTCGTCCGCGCCCAAAGATACGTGCAATGGGCTAATTGCCACGTTGTACTGTTCAACCAATTGTTTTGACAAATCGCAAGTGCTATCTGCTGTGATTTTGATTTTCATAATTGTTCTCCATTGTGTAAAATACTAAAATTTATTCTGAAATGATGATATCTGATTTATTTTTACATTTATCGCAACCTTGGCAATTGGTTTGGCCACAATTGACAAGTCTGCCAACGCCCACAACTGTGCAATTTGCGGGAACATCCTTTAGCACCACCGAGTTAGCACCAACTTTGACGTTGTCGCCAAGGGTGATGTTGCCAAGCACCTTTGAACCTGCACCAATAATGACATTGTTGCCAAGTGTTGGGTGACGTTTGTTGTGTTCCTTGCCTGTTCCACCAAGAGTTGCACCTTGATAGATGGTACAGTTATCGCCGATGATGGCCGTTTCGCCAATCACAACGCCATGCCCATGGTCGATAAACAAGTTGCGACCAATTTTTGCTCCGGGATGGATTTCGATACCGGTAAAAAATCTTGTTGTGTAGCAAATGAGTTTTGCAGTAAAACGGAACCTGATTTTGTAGAAAAATCTAGCAATCCGATACCAAAACATTGCGTGCACACCAGGGTACAAAAGCAATACTTGCAAACCACTTCCCGCTGCGGGATCGCGTTGCTTGATTGATTTGATAAAACCAACTTTTTTCTCTTTCATGTCTAAATAATACTACTGTTAAAAATTATAGCCCAAAAGCAAAATTTTGTCTAGCAAATTTCGCTTTTAGTATATATTTGAGCCAAAATGGCGCAATTTTGCAGTAAAATACCGCCGTTATTGCACATCAACCTTGTTTACACTACCCAAAATTTGCACTTTGTCGCCATCTACGATAAGTCCACCTTCGTGCCACATTTGGTAGATTGGTAGTTGCAAATCGACAATTGCACGCTTTGTGCACTCGTTTTGCAAGTCGGTTGCAAGGTAGTGAACTTCCAAATCCAAGCCTTTTACAAGGCCAAGACCTTGCCAAAGCCCGTAAGCTTCGTAGTCGTCGTCGGGGGTGATGTGGTATCTTTCCAGTTGCAACATTGCACCAGCTGATGCGCCCATAACTGTGCCGTTGAAGTTTGTGACAGCGTCCGTTATGCCTAGTTTTTCCATCCAAGCGATGGCTTTTTCCGGCATGCCACCGGTAAAGAATAGCACGTCGGCATTTTCAATCATCGCAAGGTGGTTTTGAGTGGTATCAAAGCAGTTGAGCCAAGCAATTTCTGTTTCCTTTAGGCCAAAAGCAAGGAATGGGCGAAGGATATTTTGGTATTTTTCGCCATTTTTGCCGTAGATTGATTGCCAACTTTCGTTGTCCCAAGCTTGAATTTCGCGGAAGGCAAGTGGCAAAATTAGCACTTTTTTGCCAGTGATATATGGGGAAACGTGATCTTTGGCCCAGTCGCCATCAAAGTTGTAGTAGTTGAGTAAGATGTTTGCCATTAGTACAACTCCACACCATTTTTATCCACAAATGCGTAGGCAATTTTATGTTCGGAAGCTGGCTCTGTGCCAATTTCGATAGCATTTTGAATGAGGGATTTTGCATCATCCAAGCCTTTGCCATTGTTGTGGTAAACTTCGCACAAAACATCGCCCTTGTTGACTTTGCTACCGATGGCAACCTTCATGATTACGCCAACGGAAAAGTCGATGTTGTCGCTCTTTTTCATACGGCCACCGCCAAGGTGTGTTACTGCACGACCAATGTCTGCGGCAATCATGTGGCAAACATAGCCATCTTGTTGTGCCAAAACAACGTCTTTGGTGCCAATTTGGAACTTTTCGGGGTGCAAAATGTAGCTACCATCGCCATGTTGAGCGTAGGCCATTTCCGCAAACTTTTGCAAAGCTTTGCCACTGTCGATTGCATCTTGGAAGGCAACTTCTGCCGAAGCCATATCGTACTTGCCTGTGAGGCAAAGTAGGCGCAAAGCAACTTCCCTAAGCTCGAAGTACAAACGATTTTGTTTGCCCTTCAAAACATCGATGATACCCAAAATTTCCAAAGTGTTGCCAACGTGATCGGACAATGGTTGTTCCATATCGGTGATCAAAGCGCCAATTTGCTTGCCTGCACGCGTGCCGATGGTTACCATCTTTTGTGCAAGCTCCAACGCGAGCTCGGCAGTTGGCATAAATGCGCCACTACCGTACTTTACGTCCAACAGGATTGTGTCCGCACCGGAAGCCAATTTTTTGGACATGATGCTTCCGCAGATCAAAGGCAGGGAGTTTACTGTGCCAGTAACGTCACGAAGAGCGTACATTTTTTTGTCCGCAGGGGCAAGGTTTGCTGTTTGGCCAATTACTGCGCAACCAACCTTTTTTACAACGGAAAAGAATTCCTCCTCCGTAAGTGATGTATCGAAGTTGGGGATACTTTCCAACTTGTCGATTGTACCACCTGTAAAGCCAAGTCCACGACCACTCATTTTGGCAACGTACACACCACAACAAGCAAGGATTGGAGCAAGCGCCAAGGTTGTGCTATCGCCAATGCCACCTGTGGAGTGTTTGTCAACAACAATACCGCCAAGGTGGGACATATCCACAATATCTCCGCTGTGAAGCATTGCGCTTGTTAGGTCGAATGTTTCGCGGTCGGTCATGCCGTTGAGCACAATTGCCATCAATAGCGCGGACGCTTGATAGTCGGCAATTTCCCCCTTGGTAAAGCCTTCTACAAAATAGTTGATTTCCTCAGTGGAAAGTTCACGCTTATTTTTTTTGTTTTCGATAATGTCCAAAATAGTCATGTGTGGCCCTCAACTAAAATTCATTTTGAGGCATTGTTACACAAAAATTGCAACAATACACCTTTTTCGAAAGAATATTATACCATTTTTTTGAAGAATTTTCAAGGCTTATGGTAAATTTTTCTAGTATATTATAGTGAATTTTGCTGAATTTTGGCTGATGTTTTACAAATTTTAGCACAAAAATGTAAACTCATGATAAAAGCACCTCAACAAATTGTTGAAGTGCTAATTTTGTTACCAGTCTTCGCTGATGTGAATTTTGATATCTGTGTAGAACTCTTTGTACTTGTCTTTGAACTTTTCCGCATCCGTTCTGTCGTCTGTTGCGATTGCATCTGTTAGATCCAATCCATCGTCGTCCATCATTTCCGATTGGCGCATAAGTTCGTACATTGTTGATTTTTTAGCCATGGTATACCCCTGTTGATTTATGATTAGGTACATTGTACTTTTTGTTGGAGGATATGTCAACAAAATTAGAACAAGTTGTTACTAGCAAGCAACGCGTCAACCTGTTTAAATAGGTCATCCAATGTGCCGTTGTTATCAATTTTGACGGTGTAGTTGGTGGCAATTTGTTGCTTGGAGATGATGTTGAGAACATTTTGCGCAGTAACATTGTCGCGCTTGGTTACTGCATCAATTCGCGTTTGAAGGTCGCGTTCCACAAGCCAAATTTGTTGCCAATGGAAGTCGAAGGCATCAATTAGCGGAATTTCCACAAACACAACGCCCTTTGATTGGTCTGTTGTTTCCACAAGCACTTCTCGTATGCGATTGTGGAAAATTTGGCTGTACTTTTGGTGCAAATTTTGGTTGGCAAACACAACGTTGCGGATTTTTGCGCGGTCGAGTTGGCCATCAACAACAAAATCGTCACCCAAAAGTTGGACAACTTGTTGCAAAACTTGTGGCTCGTTGGAAATTTGACGAGAAATTTGGTCGCAATCCACTACAACAAAGCCCTTTGTGCGCAAGTAGTTGCCTACGGCACTTTTGCCACTGCCAATGCCACCAGTTAGGGCAATTGCATTACGCTTCATACAAGTTTGCCCCCTCTTCCGTTTCGGCAATCAATGGACAAAGTAGTTCTACTGCACTTTCCATTTGTTGTTTGATAATTTGTTTTACTTGTTCTGCTTCGTCTGGGTAGCAATCCACAATCAGTTCGTCGTGGATTTGCAATACAATTTTGCTCTTGAGGCCAGCACTTCGCAAAGCTTCGTCCACCTTGAGCATGGCAATTTTCATGATGTCGGCAGCGCTACCTTGCAAAGGCATGTTCATTGCAGCGCGCTCGCCAAAACTGCGCATGTTGTAGTTGGATGACTTGATTTCGGGGATTTGTCTACGACGACCTGTGATGGTTGTAACGTAGCCATCGCGACGAGCATTTTCGATGCAACCATCGAGATAGCTTTTGATGGTTGGGTACTTTTCGAAGTACAATTTGATGTACTCGCGCGCCTTTGGAACGCTGATTTTTGCATTTTGAGAGAGGCCGTAGTCGCTGATGCCGTAGATGATACCAAAGTTAACTGCCTTTGCCATACGGCGCATGTTGGAGTTGACCATTTCCACAGGCACACCCAAAATGTCGCTTGCAACGGCTGTGTGGATATCTTGGCCATTGCGGTAGCAGTTGAGCAACGTTTCGTCCTTGGAAAATGCTGCCAAAAGGCGGAGTTCAATTTGAGAGTAGTCGGCGCCAATAAACAGGCCATACTTGGAAACAAACAGTTTGCGAATTTCCTTACCAAACTCGGTGCGAACAGGAATGTTTTGGAGGTTTGGCTCGCTACTGGAAAGTCGTCCAGTGGACGTTAGCGTTTGATTGAACGTTGTGTGCACCTTGCCAGACTTGAGGTTTGGCTTCAATCCATCAAGATAGGTGCTGACAAGTTTGGCAATCTTGCGGTATTGCAAAATTGGCTCGATGATTGGGTGTTTGTCAGCCAAGCTCTCCAAGATTTCGTTATCGGTGGAGTAGCCACGTTGTGTTTTGCGTCCATGTGGCAAAGCAAGTTTTTCAAACAAAATGCGAGATAGTTGCATTGGACTGTTTACGTTGAAACTTTCCCCTGCAAGTTCGTGAATTTGCTTTGTGAGTTCGTCTAGTTGCAAGTGGAAATCTTTGGACATTTGCTCAAGCAAGTCCACGTCCACCTTGACACCTTCCACTTCCATGCGATACAACAGGTCAGATAATGGCAACTCGATATCGCGATACAAGTGCTCGACACCATTTTCCGCAAGTTTTTTAGCAAGCTTGTCGGCAACGGCGTAGATACCTGCGCCAATTTGCTCGTAGCCATTTGCGCCACACAAGCTTTCCACATCCTTATAGGAACGATATTCCACAAGGTATTGCATCAAGCAAATGTCGTCCGTTACGTTGTTGATTGTTAGGCCCATTTTGTCGAGATTGTGTCTAAGAGCCTTGGCATCGTACACAATTTTTGGAGCACCGCTACCTAGCAATGGAGCGATGATTGCGCAGAAGTTTCCAAGGGACATTTCATCAAGAAAACTATCAGAAATCGCGACCACGTACTCTTTTTTTGCATTGTTTGAGAGGTAAACTTTGTCGCCAAAAATATGGAAAGCAAACTTGCTTTGGGCAAAATCTTGCACCAAAGTTTGCAGTTCCGAGCAGGTGCGAATTTCCACACTTTCCACTTGGATTGCCTCTTCCACGGCAGACTCGTCAAAGTCCAAACGGGCAAGAATACTCTTGAATTGAAGTTGCTCCATGCGTTGTTTCACTTGGGTATCGAAGGTGGGCAATGCGCAACTTTCCATGTCGTAGTCGATATCGGCAGTTGTTACAATTGTTGCAAGTTGACGGCTGATAAATGCCATCTCCTTGTCATTTACAAGCTTGTCCTTCAATGCGCCCTTTTGTTGGTCGATGTTGGCGTAGATGTTGTCGATGTCGCCATACTTTTCCAACAGTTGCATTGCAGTCTTTTCGCCAACGCCCTTTACACCGGGAATATTGTCGGAAGTATCACCACGGAGTGCTTTGTACTCGATAACTTGCTTGGGGGTGAGTTGGTAAACTTCTTGTAGATAAGCAGGGTTTACTGTTTCCACTTCCGTTACGCCACGCTTTGTCAAAAGCACTGTAACCTTGTCGGAAACAAGCTGAAGCATATCGCGGTCACCAGAGATGATGATGCTTTCGCCATCGAAATGGCTACTGATTGTGCCAATGATGTCGTCCGCTTCTACACCAGCCTTTTTGACAACGGCAACTTTCATAAGTTGCAAAAGTTCTTCTACAACGGGCATTTGGGCGGCAAGATCGTCCGGCATGCCTTTGCGGTTTGCCTTGTAGTCGGCATACAAGTCCTTGCGGAAGTTGTGTCCGCGCATATCAAATGCCACCACCACTTTGTCGGGGGTGTAGTCTTGAATGCACTTGAGGAAGATGTTCAAAAAGCCGTAGACAGCATTGACGTTGCGACCTTGGTTGTCGCTTAGAAATGGCAAAGCGAAAAATGCTCTGTTGAGTATGCTGTTGCCGTCGATAAGAAGAAGTTTTTGTTTGCTCATAGTTTACCTTTGTTTGAGTGGGTATATTGTTTTGTATAAATTGGAAGTGATATCTAAAAATATGATTGTAAGGTAGCAAATTGCAACAAGATTGTGTTTTGTGCACGATTTTGTTGGGTATACAAATACCACATTGCAATATTTTTTTAATTCGGGAGGGGCAACCCCTCCCCTACAATTTGATGTGTAATTTGGGCTTTACAATTGATTAGTTACTCTGTTTTGTGTTGTCCGCCTTGCAAAATGGGGGCAAGAAATTGGCCTGTGTAGCTACCAGGGGTTTGGGCAACCTCTTCCGGTGTGCCTTGTGCCACAATTGTACCGCCTTGGTCGCCACCTTCGGGGCCAAGGTCGATGATGTTGTCGGCAACCTTGATAACATCCAAATTGTGTTCAATTACAATAACTGTGTTGCCTGCGGCTACCAAACGTTGCAAAATTGTGATGAGTTTGGCAACGTCATGTGAGTGCAAACCTGTTGTTGGTTCGTCCAAAATGTACAAAGTTTTGCCTGTGGAGCGCTTGGAAAGCTCTGTTGCGAGCTTTACACGTTGCGCTTCGCCACCGGACAAGGTTGTTGCAGGTTGACCAAGCTTGATGTAACCAAGACCAACATCGTACAATGTTTGGATTTTGTTTTTGATAGAAGAGATATTTTCGAAGAAGCCAACTGCCTCTTCTACTGTCATATTCAATACGTCAGCAATGGACTTGCCCTTGTACTTGACAGCCAATGTTTCGCGGTTATAGCGTGCACCATGGCAAACTTCGCAAGGCACGTACACATCGGGCAAAAAGTTCATAGAGATGCGCAAAATACCATCGCCACTGCAATGCTCGCAACGGCCACCGCTAACGTTAAAGGAAAACCTGCCAGATTTGTAGCCACGCTCTTTGGCATCGGGAGTGGAAGCAAACAAATCGCGAATGGCAGTAAACACGCCTGTGTAGGTTGCAGGGTTACTGCGTGGAGTACGACCGATAGCACTTTGGTCAATTGCAATTACTTTGTCCAAAAATTCGATGCCTTCGATACTGTCGCACAATACGTCTTGTGGGCGCGTACGATTGAGTTTTTCGGCTAGTACAGGCAAAATTACCTCGTTGACAAGGGAAGATTTGCCACTACCAGACACACCCGTTACCACGTTTAGGCAACCCAAAGGGAAGCTAACGTCAATGTGGTTGAGGTTGTTTTTGTAAGCGCCTTTGACGGTTAGGAAGTTGCCGTTGCCCTTGCGCCTTTCGGTAGGCACAGGAATGTACAACTCGCCTGTGAGATACTTGCCTGTGATGGATTGGGGGCATTGTTTGATTTCGTCCACTGTACCAGCGCAAACAATTTCGCCACCGTGAACACCAGCACCGGGGCCAACGTCTACAACAAAATCTGCTGCGCGAATTGTATCTTCGTCGTGCTCGACAACAATAAGTGTGTTGCCAATATCTCTTAGTCTTGTGAGTGTTGCAATGAGTTTTTCGTTGTCGCGTTGGTGGAGACCAATGCTTGGCTCGTCCAAAATGTACAATACGCCTGTCAAAGCACTACCAATTTGTGTAGCAAGGCGAATACGTTGCGCTTCGCCACCGGACAAACTGCCACTTGCGCGGTTAAGTGTTAGGTATCCAAGACCAACATCCACCAAAAACTTGAGTCGGGAGTTGATTTCCTTTAGAACCATGTGGGCGATTTTGCCCTTTGTTTCGTCAAGTTGAAGATTTTGGAAGAACTCCAATGCCTTGACGATGGAAAGTTCGCCAACATCCCAAATGTTAAGTCCGCCAATCTTGACAGACAAAACTTCCTTTTTGAGGCGCTTGCCATGGCAGGTGTGACAGGGTTTGTCCACCATAAATTTTTCGTACTCGCCACGGGTCCAATCGCTTTTGCACTCGGCGTGACGGCGTGTCATCATGGGAATGAGGCCCTCCCAAGTGGCGTTGAAGGTGCGTCCATCCTTGAGATAGCACACAAGTTGCTCGCCACCGTTGCCGTACATAACTGTGTTGTATGCCGACTTGGGCAAATCTTTTACTGGTGTGTTGCCATCGAAGTTGTACTTTAGTGAAAGCGCATCAAACATCATGCGCATCCAGCTTGCTGCGCCAAGGTTGAAGCCCAAAAGTTTTACTGCGCCACCATAAAGTGACTTGGTATCATCGGGGATGATAAGTCGTTCGTCAAACTCTTGCTTGAATCCGAGACCAAGACAATCGGGGCAGGCGCCAAATGGGCTGTTGAAGGAAAATGCGCGCGGCTCCAATTCCTCGATGGTAAAACCGCACTCGGGGCAGGCAAATTTGGTAGAAAATGTTGTTTCCGCCTTGCCATCGTACACCACAACAAGGCCATCGGCAAGCTTAAGTGCAGTTTCCACACTGTCGGCAAGACGGCTGTTGATATCTGGCTTTACAACAATGCGGTCGACAACAACGCTGATGTTGTGCTTGTTGTTTTTTTCTAGTTTGATTTCCTCGTCCAAGGTGCGCACTTCGCCATCCACCATCACGCGGACAAAGCCTTGCTTTTTGAGTTGGTCGAAAAGTTTTTGGTGTTCGCCCTTACGTCCACGCACTACCGGTGCCAAAATTTGCAATTTGGTACCTTGTGGGTAGCTTGCTACGCGGTCACAAATTTGGTCTACTGTTGTTTGTTTGATTTCCAAACCACAATGTGGGCAGTATGGTGTGCCAACACGTGCAAAAAGTAGACGGAGATAGTCGTAGATTTCCGTTACGGTGCCAACAGTTGAGCGTGGGTTGGAAGATGTTGTTTTTTGGTCGATGGAAATTGCAGGGGAAAGTCCGTCGATACTTTCCACGTCGGGCTTGTCCATTTGGCCCAAAAATTGGCGGGCATAGGAGGACAAACTTTCGATGTATCGGCGTTGACCTTCGGCAAATATTGTATCAAAAGCAAGGCTAGACTTGCCACTGCCAGAAAGACCTGTAAAAACTACAAGTTTTTCGCGTGGGATTGTTAAGCTGACGCTTTTGAGATTGTTTTCTTTTGCGTTTACAATTTTTATTTCTTTCATAAATTAGTTGTTTTGATTGTGTTTTTTGCGTTTGAGTTTTTCCAACTGTTTCATCAATTTGTTTACTTCTTCGCGCAGTTGGATTGCCTTTTCGAAGTCGAGCTGGTTGGCAGCCGTCTTCATGCGGGCAGTTGTGTTTTCGATGGCGCGTTCCAACTCCTTGATGGTCATCACGTTTTCCGCCTTTTGGGTGATTTCCAAGGTGTTTTCTACGTGGTGCTCGATGGTTTTTGGAGTGATGTTGTGCGCAACGTTGTATTGATGTTGGATTTCGCGTCTGCGATTGGTTTCGCCAATGGCACGTTTCATGCTGTCGGTGATAACGTCGGCATACATAATAACTCGGCCTTGGGCGTTACGTGCTGCACGACCGATTGTTTGAATAAGCGAGGTGTCGCTACGCAAAAAGCCCTCCTTGTCGGCATCCAAAATGGCAACAAGCTTGACTTGGGGCATATCCAAGCCTTCGCGGAGCAAGTTGATACCAACAAGTACGTCAAACTCGCCCTTTTTGAGGCCGTTGACAATTTCTACACGCTCCAAGGTATCAATTTCCGAGTGCATGTACTTTACTCGAACATCTTGACGTGACAAAAATTCCGTCAAACTTTCCGCCATGCGTTTGGTCAAAGTGGTTACAAGCACACGACCGCCATCCATTGTGACCTTGTGAATTTCGCCAAGCAAATCGTCAATTTGACCTTTGACAGGGCGCACTTCCACCTGTGGATCCAGTAGACCTGTTGGGCGGATTAGTTGCTCAACAACGTTGTCGGCACGATCCATTTCGTAGGGAGCAGGGGTTGCCGACACACAAATGAGTTGGCCGAGACGACTGTCGAACTCGTCAAATGTAAGCGGGCGGTTGTCGTAGCTAGATTGCAATCTAAAGCCGTAGCCAACAAGGTTGCCCTTGCGAGCGCGGTCGCCGTTGTACATGCCACGGATTTGGGGAATTGTCATGTGGCTTTCGTCAATGAAGGTAATAAAATCATCGGGGAAGTAGTCCAATAATGTGAAAGGTGGTTGGCCGGGCTCACGGCCATCGAAGTATCTCGAATAGTTTTCGATACCGCTACAATAGCCCACTTCTTGCATCATTTCGATATCGTAGCTAACACGTTGCTTTAGGCGTTGGCTTTCCACAAGTTTGTTTTGGTCGGCAAAGGTTTGCACTTCCACCGCCATATCCTTTTTGATGTTGTCGATGGCCTTTTCCATTGTGATACCTTCCACAACGTAGTGGCTCGCAGGGAATACAAAAGCATGCAAAAGGTTGGCAACAACGTTGCCAGTTAGGGCGTCCACTTCGGTTATTTTTTCAATTTCGTCGCCCCAAAACTCCACACGAATTGCATGGTCGGTGTAGCTTGCAGGGAAGATGTCGATACAATCCCCACGCACGCGGAAAGTACCGCGGTGGAAGTCCATATCGTTGCGAACGTACTGGATGGAAATGAGCTTTTTGATGACATCCCTTGGGGACACTTGGTCGCCTGGGCGCAAGGACAAACTCATTTTGTAGTACTCGCCGGGTGCACCCAAACCGTAGATGCAGGATACGCTGGCAACAACGATTGTATCTCGGCGCTCGAAAAGTGAGCAGGTTGCGCTGTGGCGCAGTTTGTCAATTTCGTCGTTGATGTCTATTTCCTTTTCGATGTACAAGTCACGTGCAGGGATGTAGCTTTCCGGCATGTAGTAGTCGTAGTAGCTTACAAAAAACTCTACGCGATTTTCCGGGAAGAACTCTCTAAACTCGTTGCAAAGTTGCGCAGCAAGCGTTTTGTTGTGACAAATTACCAAGGCAGGACGATTGACGTTGGCAATGATGTTTGCCATCGTGAAAGTTTTACCACTACCCGTTACACCACGCAAAACTTGTGTTGCCAAGCCATCACGTAGGCCTTGGGTAAGCTCTGCTATTGCTGTGGGTTGGTCGCCACAGGGCTGATATTTGGAATGTAAAATAAACTTGTCTGCCATAAGGTTTGTTATGCGTTCATTTTGTAAATTTCGTAAAGGCCTTTAAGACTCAATTCGCGGTCAACGTAGTCAAAAAGTGGTTCGACACTTTGTACAATTTGAGAAAGGCCACCAGTTGCAATAATTTTTAAGTTGGAAAGGCCAGTTTCCTTTTTAATGCGTTCGATCATGTACTTGACTTGGCCAACTACGCCAAAAATTACACCACTTTGGATGGCTTTTGCAGTAGATTGCGCAACAGTTTTTGCAGGAGTTTCCAACTCTACGTTGGGAAGTTTTGCTGTGCACTTGGAAAGGCTTTCGATTGTAGATTTCAAGCCCAAAGTGATTGCACCACCAATAAACTCGCGCTTTTCGTTTACAACGTTAAATGTTGTTGCTGTGCCAAAGTCCACCAAAACAAATGGCGCACCGTATTGCTTGTCCGCAGCTACGCAAGTGATGATGCGGTCGCTACCAAGCTCGCGTGGGAAATCGTATCTAATGGCAATGCCTGTTTTTACACCTACGCCAATGATGAGTGGTTTTACGCCAAAAACGTAGTTGATAACGTTTGTAAATGTGTAGTCAAGTTGTGGGATTACCGATGACAAAATTGCGCCATCGATGGAGTGCACATCAATTTTTGCATGATTCATAAGTTGCAACAAAAGTGCAACGTACTCGTCACTTGTACGTTTGACGTCACTTGACATTTTGAAAGATTTGGCAAGTTTGCCAGATTTGTCAAAAAGACCAATTTTGATGTTAGTGTTACCAATATCTATTGCGATAATCATGTTTTCTCGCTCCATTTGTAGTATATTTTCCCTGTGGGGAAGTTTGAAAAAAGTTAATTTTTCAGTTAAAAGCACTAGATGGCTGTGTGGGCAACTAGTTGCCTGACTTTGGTTGTGCGCCTTCGATGCCGATTTTTAGACCACGGCGCACGCCCAGCACCACCAATGGCACGCCAATGATGGAAATGAGGTACTCGGGCAAAATGTTTGTTACAAGCAGTCCGTAGATAAGAACGAACACGCCTTGCGTTTGCACTTGGTACATTGCACGAGATAGTTCCAACATGGACAAAAATCCTACTGTGTTAGTGGCAAGCCCAAAGAAGGAGGCAACTGCCATCGATACAATTTGGCGCTTGCGAGGGGTGGACTTTGCGCAAAGTTTTTGCACAAATCGGTACACTGCAAAGGCAACTGTGGTCATCAACACGCGTGGTGGAATTGTTACAAGTAACCAATATTGTGGTGGGAAAACTTGCCCCAAGGTTGCGCTTGGCATGATGAACTCCTTCAAGAAGGAGGCAAGACCAAAAAACAATCCGGACATTACCGCTGTTGACCATTTGTTTTCTAAAAAACAAAAAGATAAAGTAACCAGCAAAGCAACAACGGCCATGGAAAAGCCGATGGGCAAAATACTGATTGCTCTATCTAACATCATTGCAACGAATATTGTTGCAAACATTATTGCTAATTTTGCAACGTTATAAGCTTTGTTATTGTTTACCATAAAAACCTCAATTTCGCCCGCGGTGGGTGCGAATATCTTTTTTGGCAAAGATAAAATTTGAAAGTATCGTTTGGATACCCAATACGACCTATGTATATTTTACCACAATTATAAATAAATTACAATATTATTGTAAAAGTTTTTAGAGATTGGATACATCTGTCTCAAAATGAAAATGGTATAACATTGCTTTACAAATACACCAAACAACAAAGCAAAAGACCTTGCATTTTGCAAGGTCTTTTTGTGAGTAATTTACATAAATGTTTTGCTAATAGATTTCGCTAAGCAACTGCACTAGTTGTTGATACTTTTCCTTTTGCTCGGCGGTTAGCTCGGGCATGGGGATCTTTTGCAACTCGCAGTAATGTGCATGGCTGTGAATGTACACTAAATTTTCTCGCGTTATTTCCAAAGGTGTATCTAGAGGGTAAACCATGTATGAATTATCGGAAAAATCGTAGATGGAATTGTCTGCTGAGCCCTCTGAAAAATGAGATACTTGCCCAACCACTACCAACTGCCCGTCCAGTACAAAATTTGCTATTTCAAATTGGTCAAACAATGTTGGCAAATAGATAAACTCTGCGAAGGGAGCTGATGGCTTGTTCTTACGTGGATCGTTTTGATCGTAAAACTCAATTGTGCGTTCGCTTAGCCATTTTCCCTTTTTGTAGTCCTTGATGGCAAGGGAAAACAGTTGTCTTTCGTAGTCGTTATCGCAAAAATCCGCCAAGTATTTTAAAATTAGACACATATCTTGAGTGCAGTAATGGTCTGCCAATGTAGCATACTGCATGATTGTTAGAGATGATCTGTTTTCATAAAGATACTTTTGGATATCTGTAGATGGGACACAATGAATGATGTAGTTAGTAAGTAGATTGTAAATGTTATCTCGATCTTGCGCAGAAATGTGTTTTGATCTTTTGATATCGTAAATGGTGCTTAACTCATTTTGCACAAAAACATAGGGTTGCCACAAAGCGTGCGCTAGGCGCTTGTGTCGTGGGTATGTTCGAATTGCAAAAATGGAAAGCAACGGATATGCAACCAGGGTCACAATACAGATTCCTGCAAAAACAAATAACAATATTCTTGCATCTGGTTCAACCTTTGCGTATGTCAACGCGATATAAATAAACATTATCGCACAAAGAAGCGAAACTAAGCACAAAAGTACTAAACCAATAACTACACCTATACTAAGTTCTTTGTGTAACTTATTGTTGAAAAAATCTTTTTTCATAAATCTCCAAAGTTGTGTGCCAGTAAAAGAATTTTACATTTGCACTATTCTTCAATTGGTTGGTCATCATCATCGTCCACGATAGGGTTGTAGAAGGCGGTAAGCACCTTTTCCATGCGGTCGAAGATTTGCTCTTTGCCACGTTTTTCCAAAGCGGAAACGGGAATGATGTTGTCCGTACCCACCTTGAGATAGTTGGCAATGGCACGACATCTGTTTTTGACTTGGCTCTTGGGGAGCTTGTCTGCCTTGGTGGCAACGATGGTATAGGGCACGTTGTTCTTGAAAAGGTAGTTGTACATTGTAACGTCGTCCCTGGTGGGGTCGTGGCGAATGTCAACAAGGAAAAATACATGGACAAGTTTTTGCTCCTTGGCAAGGTACTTTTCCAACAAGTCCGCCCACTTGAGTTTTTCCGCATCGGAAACCTTTGCAAAACCATAGCCGGGCAAATCGGCAAGCAAAAACTCTTCCGCGGAGTTTTCGTTAATCAAAAAGTAGTTGATTAGTCTTGTTCTACCGGGAAGTTTGGATGTGCGGGCAAGTTTGGAGTCATTTACCAAAAAATTGATGAAACTAGACTTGCCAACGTTGGATTTTCCTGCTACGGCTATCTGCGGAAGGTCACTTACAATACAATCTTTGTACTGCGCAACTCCCTTGACATAGCTTGACTTCTTTATTTGAAACATTTTGTTCACCTTTGTTGTAGATGCGTTTTTTGCAATATGTTATAATTATGTTATATTTGTGCTACTAAAAATTGGGAAATTTTGCTTGGAAAAATAGTGTAACTGCGAGTAGATTTTGCCTCGAAAAGTGCCGAAAAATGCCAAAAATGGCTATTTTTGATATACTATGTGTGAAATAATACTATGATTTTGCACTATTTTTGGCAAACAGCAAAAGCTGTTAGCTGATTTTTAGTTGCTCGATAGCATCTTTGCGATTTTCCGCATTGAACACCGCGCTACC
>JAZRHU010000038.1:0-37863 GCA_045644945.1 Candidatus Fimimonas sp.
GGCGATGAAAAAAAGGGAAATTCTTTGGCTTGGCTGGGGGGAGAAAACTAATTTATTGTTTTATTGCTGACTATTTCCAATTGTGGGCATTTTTGAATTCCACAAACTCTGTTTGGTAATCGAAAACGTTGGTTGGTTGAAGGAAATGCACATCCTTGATTTTATTGTTTTCTATTTCAACCAGCCCTATAAAATATATATGAAAATCTATATGAAAATCGGTACATCCACGCAAATAGCCATAAATTATGTAGTTGTCGCTGACGGCACTCTTAGTCAAGTAATGAACGAAAATCGTGTCTCTTGCGTCAAGTTGAAATTGTTCTTCTATTATTTTCTCAATCTTTTTTTCGTGCGGAATGTCTGGTTTTTCAGTTGTTAGTTCTTTTTTGACACACTTTTCAAGATTGAGTGGTTTATTCCAATCGTTAGCCAATTTTAGTTGCTCAATTTCTTCGTTTGTAAATTCATTAACAGGCCATGGTATATCTGTTGCTTGTTCTTTAACAATAAAATTGACATCTTCGTAATAGAATGCATGTTGTTCATTTGAACTTTGACAAATAACTAATGAGGAAAATGTGATGTCTCCTCCCGAATAATACTCCTCATAGTAGGTAAACAAAGTTCTGCCATATTGGTCTTGTTCTATTATTTCAATTTCTGAGTCCATTGCAAAATCTGCACCAAAAGAGTGGCCAAATGTCCATGGTATGCTATTTATTGCTACTGTGTACAGGTCTGTATGTTCGCCAGAATAGCCCGAGTAACAACCTGTTAAAATTAGTAATGTCAAAACTAACAACAAAACCAATGCGCTAAGTTTTTTCATGTGGCACCTCCGCCCTAGTTGGCACATTTTTCAAAAGATGTGCGTGGATATCAAATTTATTTTGGCAACATCCTAACACCATCATTGTACACACTTGATATAACTTTGTCAAGAGGCGCAATAAAAATGCTAAACTTGGCACCAACTCACCGAAAAAAGGCAACAAAAAACCCCATCCGTTTGGATGAGGTTATGGTGGGGAGTACAGGGCTCGAACCATCATAAGCAAATTTTTAGAGGTCAATTTTAGGGCAAAAATGGCCTTTGCAAGCAACCCCCCCAAAGCCCCAATCTCAATGATATCTTTTTGTAAAGAAACACCCAAGAATCGACTTGGGTGTTTCTTATAGTTCTTGTGGATTTTCTCTGTCAGTTTAACAAAGCTTTTATCATTTGTGGCGTAATAGTCTCGTTAATGTCGGTGTTTGTCCACGCTTTTTCTTTATGTGTCAAATACACCAAATACGATGCCGTATATTTTTTATACTTATCATACACCTTTCTTAAGAGTTTTTCTACATCATCAGATAGTTTATCTTTTGATACTGGTTCTTTGATAACTTCTTTTGAATACCTATAACGATTGTATACCGCTTGAACCACTGGTCCAAATTCCCAATGTTCTATTGGATTGTTAAACAGTATTACGCCTTTCTCAATAAATGCCTTTTGAGCAAAATACAGTAATTTTTGAAGTTTCAATGGTGTTAATGAGGGCTCGTAGTATTCGTTTTTCTCAATTTCTTCCCCCTCATAGCAAATAAATCTATCTGCTATGTCTTCAGCAGAATAACCAGCTTCTAGTAAAGAGTCATCCGTTATAAGATAATTAACCTTAGCTGACCCTTGAGCTAAATCATAGTCAGCTTGAATGCCGAGCCAATACTTTGCAGGTAGGCCAAAAATATCCACCAATTTGCTGGCTAAACTTGCATTCATCTTTCTTTTTCCTTTAATAATCTCATTTATGACAGTGGTAGAAACATCAATTTTGTCGCAAAGTTCCTTTTGCGTCAGTCCGAGAGAGTCCAAATGCTCTTTTAGTATTACGCCTGCATGTATAGCATAATTAGTCTCCATAGTGATTTGTCACCTCCAATATCCTTATCGTATCTTCTCCGTCAATTTCACCTAAAATCTCTATCATCAATGTCATTCTATATGAATAATCAATACTTAAACTATATATTCCTTTATCTTTGCCTTGTAATTCATGATAACGATATTTTCTAAAAACTGGCAGGATGGCAAATTTATTAATATGGTCCACGTTTTTTAACTCAGTCATCAAAACTGAGAGTTTCTTTGCTAATAGCACACTCGAGAAGAATTTCTTCATCTCATCCAAATTAGAACACAATTTTTCAACTTTCTTATCCTTGTATAATATGACCATAATTATTATATGCCTTGTCTCTTGTTAAAATTCACTATTTTGTGAATTTATTATAAAATAATTTTTAACTTTTGTCAATGTTAATTATCGTTTTTTATAAAAATTATAAAAATTCAAACGCTAAACTCACTTTAGGCGCATTTTGCCAAATCACACGTTGAAAGATTGTCGAAAGACGTTCAGCTCTCGATGCCAGGAGTGTGGCGTAAACCGCGACGTTGTGAAGATGTGGATGGGCCACGTTCTTGGAGACATCCTCGGCAAGCACTACACCACTTTTACAGACGAATTTATGCTTGCGGAAATTGCAAAAATAGACTACTAAAAAAGCCCCAAAATCGTAAAATAAAAGGGCACTTTGCCATCGAAAAATGGTCAAAATGCCCTAAAAATTGCAAGAAAAAAGGGAATTTCGACCACTTTTTGGCTAAAATTCCCTAATTTTGGTGGGGAGTACAGGGCTCGAACCTGTGACCCTCTGCTTGTAAGGCAGATGCTCTCCCAACTGAGCTAACTCCCCATATGGTGACTCCTAGGGGAATCGAACCCCTGTTACCGCCGTGAAAGGGCGATGTCTTGACCGCTTGACCAAGGAGCCATTGTTTTGGTAGCGGCGGTCGGATTCGAACCAACGACCTGCCGGGTATGAACCGGCCGCTATAACCATCTAAGCTACGCCGCCATATTGCTTACATACCTAGGTCGCAAACCCTTGCTACTGTCATAAGCTTACTTATTATACCAAAGGTGTTTGATGTTGTCAACAAATTTACAACTATTTTTTGCGAAAAATTTTTGCACCACTTTTGGCGGTTTTTTGCTACTTGTACAATGTGATTTTACTGTGCATTGTTGCGTGGAAAAACGTATCATAACTACCAAACGTATTGATTTTTTGCTACTTTTTTGCTATAATACACCAAACGAGGTGCAATCATGAAACAACCGGAAAAGTGGAAAGAAACCGTCAACCCATTTGAAATACCCTTCCAAAACTTCAAACTCGAACAAGTGCTAGGATACCCTCACGCGCGAAACGACGTGTTTTACTGCAAGGGATTGTGTTTTGGCGAGCAATTTTTTTGTTTTGTTAAGTACGCAAGCAAGCCCGACTCGGACATTGCCAACGAAATTTGCGCCATCCAAAAGCTGAACTTTCCCTTTGTGCCACAAATTGTAGATTGCGACCCAAGCAAGTTTGTTGTTACTAAAGAGGTTGTTGGCGAGCGCCTTTCCTACTTGATTGCCAACACAAATGAACAATCCATCGACTACATGTTTGAGTACGGCAAAACTTTGGCGCAAATACACTCGGTGCAAATTGATCACAAAAAAGTGGAGCACCGCAAGTTTTTCGACCTACCATCGTTGGAGTATCTGCAACAATGGGATATCGAGTTTGCAAAGCCCTTTTTAGACAACAAGCCAACGCAAGTTGACGAGTGCTTTTGCCATGGCGACTTTCACTACGCAAACGTCCTATGGAATGAGCGCAAGATTTGTGCCGTTTTAGACTGGGAACTGTGCGGAATTGGCAACAAGGAGTTTGACATTGCTTGGGCAATCATCAACAGACCTGGACAAGAGTTTTTGAACACCCAAGAGGAAGTGGACGAGTTTTTGCGTGGCTACCAAAGTGTGGGCAACTGTGATATTAGCAAGGTGCACTACTACATGGCTCTGGTGTACTGCCACTTTATTTCCGTTGGCAACAACACCCAATACCAACAATTTGTGCGAGAGTGGCTCAAAGCAAACATTACTTAACCCAACTTTGCACAATCTACTTTGGCACAAACCTACAGTTGCAAAGCGGACAATTTACAAACTTTCGACAACAACAGGCAAACTTTGCGCAAAAAACATGCAATTGTTTGGCAAAAACCCTTGACAAACGGCAACGTATGATGTATCATATACAAGCATCAAAAAACGGATGCGCACGCAAGTGCCTTATCGCGGGGTAGAGCAGTCTGGTAGCTCATCGGGCTCATAACCCGAAGGTCGTATGGTTCAAATCCTGCCCCCGCAACCAGTAAAGTAACGAGAGAAATCTCGGTACTTTTTTTATTCCTAGGGTTATGCTTTTGCGAATAGCAAAAGTTGGACACCGCAGGTGGACAAAAGCCCGATCGGGCTCCTTAGCCGAGCGAGTGTAAACGAGCGAACGCCACGAGCAACGCGAGTATAACCCGAATTGTTGCCATAGGTGTGCAATAACAGCAGCACCATCCTGCCCCACGCGAACTTACGTTCGCTGGCAAGTAAATGGCAACAACTCAGCCAATCGTCCAACTAGCTCAACTCAAAACGCAACCAAACTTGATACAACCGCAACAAATAGTTGATGCCTAACTGCTTGCTTAAACGCGCGTACTGTGCTACAATGTTCCCAACTTGTACACACAAATTTGCAACAAAATTGCACATCAAGGGGTTTTGGATGAGTAAAAAACTGTGGAACAAAAACTTTATACTGCTGTTGCAAGGTAGCGCAGTCAGCACCATCGGCGACTTGATGTACAGCGTAGCTATTGGCTATTGGGTGTACGAAAAAACCGGTTCAAGTGCCTTGATGGGTACAATGTCGGCAATTTCCATGTTTGTGACAATGTTCCTTTCGCCATTTAGCGGAAGCATCATCGACAAATGCAATCGCAAATGGGTTATGGTTTTGGGAGATGCCTTCCAAGCGTTGCTCATGATTACTGTGGGCATATTGGCTTTTGTGGAAAAGCTAAACGTGCCAATTGTGCTTGTGGCGGCTTTTCTTGCTGCGCTTGGTGGCGTGTTCTACTCCCCTGCGGCAAGCACGGCCATTGCGGACATCATTCCACGTGACGACATGGTACGCGGACAATCGCTATTTTCCGGCACAAACTCCGTCATAAACATGGTAGGTTCAGCATTTAGCGGTGTTTTGGTTGTGTTTTTGGGTGTGCCACTCATCATTGTGATAAACGGCCTAAGCAACTTGTATGCAGCCATTTCCGAAATGTTTGTGTCCATTCCAAAAACTGTGCAACAAGGAAAGTCGGTTAGCGTAAAAGGAATTTTGAAGGACACCAAGCTTGCCATCAAAGAGATTTTTGCCCATCCGCAGTTGCAACTTTTTATACCCTGCTTGCTGATAATTAACCTGTTGGGCGCAGGCCCCTTCACGTTGATACTGCCCTTTACGGCGGAAAAGGGATTTACTGTCGAACAATACGGCTACCTGATGGCTGTGTGGACATCGGCATCGCTAATTGCCGTTGCAGTTTTGGGTGTAATCAAATTTGGCCCCAAGGCACGTTTTAGGA
This sequence comes from Candidatus Fimimonas sp., assembly GCA_045644945.1. Taxonomy (GTDB): domain Bacteria; phylum Bacillota; class Clostridia; order Christensenellales; family CAG-314; genus Fimimonas. The sequence goes on from JAZRHU010000038.1 coordinate 5,531, forward strand.
TTTTGTCCATCAGTTTTTGTTCATCGTGCTTGTTTTTTATACTTGCATTTTGGATGACAGATTTTGTTTTGATGTGCGTTTTCGCCTTTGTTGCTGGGCTTACCAATGCCGCAGGAAACGCCATATTCAATGCATCGCTGATGCTTGCCTTGCCAGAGGAAAACCGTGGCGCGATTATGGGATTTATATCCTCGGCATCGGTGGGTGGCTCGGCATTGTCCGCAGTTATCTACGGCCTTTTGGGCGAGGTGTTCCCACTTTACATTGTGTTTATTGTGGGCAACGCACTTTGCATTGTGCCAATGTGCATTTTGTGCCTACACAAAAAGACAAAGGATTTTATCCTTGCAAACTAGACGTTTGTTATCATTCAAAAAACCAAAGCACCGGGGGTTGTTCCTGGTGCTTTTTTTGTTTGCTCAACCAAAAAGTATCTAGGGCTATCTCGGTACTTTTAGCACTATCTTTTGTGCGGTTTGCAATTTTGCCACACTACTACACAAAGACGTTACACAAAAAGATTTTGCTTGGCGTTGTCTAGCAAACTACCCAATGCAACATCCGCAGTTGCAAAATGCGCAAAGAGTGTTGTTTTGTTGGGCGGTTTGTGATATCATTAGTGGGTAAACAAAAAAGTCGGCAACTTGCCGAAAGGAGAAACCATGGGCAACATTGTTAAAAAATGTATCAAAATTGTGTGCATACTGCTGTTGGTGGCAATAACTGCGGTGCTAGTTGTAGAGTTGTGGTATTTGCCACGCTACTGGTTCAACAGACAAAAAATTTCCACAAACAACAACGATAGTGACGAAATCACCCTGATGAGTTGCAACGTGAGATGTTTTGCACCCACCGACCTGTTCAAAAAAAGTTGGTTCTACCGTGCAGACCTGATTGCCGAAACCATCAACCAAGTACAACCAGACATCATTGGCTTCCAAGAGGTAACTTGGCTACACTACGGCTATCTCAAAAACATCATGCCTGGCTACGACTCCGTCATCGACTACCGCGACAACTTTATCCTTAGCGAAGGTTGCCCCATCTTTTACCGTACGGACAAATTCGAGCTTGTGGACAAGGGTTCCTTTTGGCTGAGCGAAACGCCGGAAGTTATGTCCAAGGACTGGGGAAGCGCCTGCTACCGAGTTTGCTCATACACAATCTTGAAGCAAAAATCCAACCAAAAAAACTTTGTTGTGTTCAACACCCACCTCGACCACGTTAGTGACGAAGCGCGCATCAAGGGCATCAACGTTGTGTTAGACAAAATTAAGCAATTTGATGATGTTCCTGCATTTTTGATGGGCGACTTCAATGCAAAACCCAACAGCCAAACCTTGCAAGCGGTAACACCCTACTTTGATGATGCACAAGTGGTTGCACCTTTAACTCAAGAAAGTTGCACCTACCAAAACTGGGGCGCACAACTGGATTCCATTCGCATCGACTACATCGTTGCATCCAAGGGCAAGATGGATATCTCCAAATACGCCGTTTGCACCAACGTCTACGATGGCGTGTACCCAAGCGACCACTTCCCCATCTACATCAAGGCAACAATAAAGTAGCAACTGGCACTTGGTTGCAAGCACAACGGCAAATGGAAGTTTGTTTGTTGAGTGCAACAACAGGAAAATTTGATTGTACAAATTGTAATAATACCGAAAAGTATCAAGAGAAATCTTGGTACTTTTTTTGTTGAAGTGGAGGGGTTGCAAGGTTGCACAATACACAAAACTCCCCGTCGGCAACACAATTATAATTCTAAATTAGAATTTGTTATTGACTTTGCCATATCTAGATGGTATAATTGTGCACACAGGAGGAAAAAACTATGCAAAAATGTATTACAAATGCTTTGGCAAACTACAACTTTGTTTACAGTGGCAACAATGGCTACGGTCGCATTGATGGCTACGAAGTAAACGTTTTTAACAACCCAATGGACACCGGTCCTATTTTTGCCTTTTCCACCTTTTTGCCACAATCCAAAAAGAACGATTTTGTGCTCAAGCTAAACCAACGCAAGCTGCGCCTTGTGCAAGCAGAGGGGTTTGATTTCGGTGTTATGGTAAAGGTAAGCGCACTGTGGTCCTACAAGGAGTTTTCGACAAAAATCCCCGAAATGCTTACTGCGGTTTTGGAAATTTTGCAAGAATTGGAAGCACCCAAAGCGGACGTTTGTCCTCAATCGGGCGAGCCACTTGATGCGGAAAACTGCAAATTGGCAACCATGCCAAACACCAACTTTAAGTTTTACCTTTCTCAAAACGCAATCGAAACGGTAAACAGCGGTATCGAAAAGAGCAACGAAGATTTCCAAAATGCACCAAACAACTACCTCAAGGGCTTTTTGGGTATTGCAATTGGCGCAATTGCCGGCATTGCTGTGGCATTTATTGCGGGCCTGATGGGCTACATCACATCCTTTGCACCACTTGTATCCATCTTTTTGGGCGTGTTTTTGTACAAAAAGTTTGGTGGAAAGCAAAACCACGTGATGATCATCATGAGTTTGGGTACAACACTTGTGGCAATTGTTGGCTACTTGTTGGCACTCTACATCATCGTGGCTAACCAAGTCGTTGCGGAACTTAACCTTGCACTTAGTGGCTTTGATGCGCTAAAGTTCTGCATGGAAAACTCCGACGAATTCAAACAAGCGTTCGTTTCGGAAATCACCACAAACGCAATCTTCTTCCTTGTGGCTGGCGGTATGTCTGTTGGCAACCTCATCCGAATGGTACGTCGTCCACAAAATCTCCAATAACAAACACATCAAAAAAGGCCTTTGGTAAACCAAAGGTCTTTTGTTATGCCTATTCTATTTTTGTTCCACACGAAGCGCAAAATTTGTAGCCAGGCGATAGTCTACTTCCACAAGCACGACAAAAATTGGCGCCGGTGATGGAGGGCTCTTGGGGGATACCATCCTGTGGTTGGTCCGCCACTGCTTTGGTCACTTGGTTAGCTGGAATAAGAAATTGTTCCACATCGATATTTATCTTTGTGCCAGGCAAATTGAGTATGGCGGAAGCTCCATTTGTAAGGTGTTCGGCATACTTTTGGCATCTGGCACCCATTAGTTGAGCTATGGAAAACCTCAAATTTACAGCTGAACCATTTTTGTATGGCATAAAATGCAACGTGCAAGCGCCACCATTCATATTGTACTTGAAAGTAAAACCAATGCCAAAGGAAAATGTGTGGTATGGTTCCTCGTTGCAGGATTTTTCAAAAGGTGGTTGTTGTGCAGATTTAAGATAAGCATTGTACAGTGTTTTTACATCCGTTTCAAAAAAATAACAGACGTCTCTTCTCATAGCGTTTCCCTCCAATTTGATATTTTTAATTGTACATACAATTTTACGCTACAGCAAACCAAATGTCAATACCCATTTGAAATTGTGTTTGCATTGACCGCATCACAATTGAATAGATTGGGATACAAAAAAGGCCTTTGGGAAACCAAAGGTCTTTTGTTATGGCAAATTGCAACCATTTCTTTGTGCCGTCGAACAAATTTTGTTTAGCTATTGCATTGGCAAGATATTTTTGGTATAATGTGCAAGTCAGCGTTTGGAGTAAATTTTTAATTTACGAGGTAAAAATATGCAACGAATCATACGACCTGTACAGCAAAATGAACTGGTAGCATCTTTGGAGTTTGTGGAAAAAGTGTTTACCCAATCGGAAGACGCCGAAAGTGGCAAACTTGTGAGAAGCTTGCTCCAGGAAATCCGTTCCAAAAGGTACTACCTGCCGGAACTTGACCTTGTGATGGTGGACGAACATGGCGAAATTGTTGGCCAAGCGTTGTTTTCGAGCTTCCACTTGGATGGCAAGTACGAAGATAGCATGTTGCTACTTACGCCTGTTTCCGTCAAGACAGAATTGCAACGTCAGCACATCTCCAAGGACTTGATTGAGTTTGGCTTGGCACGCGCCAGAGAGCTGGGCTACAAGTTTTGCATGGTGGAGGGCAATCCGCAAAACTACCGTTCGCGTGGATTTGTGACATCTGCGCCATACGGCATAACCGCCCACGAAAGTGTTGGCTTGCCAGCGCCCGAGTGCTTGATGGTGCAACAACTTGTCGAAGGTGGCTTGAATGGTGTTAGCGGACAGCTTTGCTACCACTTTTACGAAACTTTGAGATAAGTTTGCAACCTTACTAAAAATTTACAACATCAAAAAAAGGCCTTTGGAAAACCAAAGGTCTTTTTTATGGGATAATTTAGATATGTAATGATTTACTGCCCTATGTGTCTTTTTAGCGTTTTGGCTGTCAATGCAAATGCGCCACGAAGGAGCATGTCGTAGGGAATGGGCAGTAGTTGCAATGCAACAAGTAGCCAAACAAGCAGTTTGTGCGCCCAAATTAGTTCGAATGTGACAGGTGTAAGTAGGTAGGTTGCAAGCAGTGTCAATGCAATGCCCGCTTCCAGCACTACGTAGTACAAAATCCACTTGACGATTGGTTTCATACGTGGAATTGCCTCGATTTCCACCGCCATAACTTGTTTGTCGTCGCCGTTATCAAAGGGGCTATCGATGGTGGTTTGTTGCACTTTGGTGGAGATTTTTAGCGTTTCGCCAGCCACCTTTACAATGGCCATTGGCATGCAAAAAGTAACCACAGGTGCCACAAAAACGATGTTTGCCAAGTTTGCCCACACTCCAAAGATGGCGCTGACCATGTACACAATGATGGAAAAAATTGGTCTGCCACTTGCAATTGTGGGAATGGCCACTGCCACCGATGCAACAACGGCAAGTATCAGGGCAACCCAACGCACGCCTGGCAGGCCCAAAAGTAGCAAGCAAATTACCGATACGCCACCGCAAAGGCCACTTATTGCAACGATTTTTGCCTTGTTTTGCATCTATCTACAACCACCCATGCATTGCATGCAGTTGCAACACATGTTGCACATCATGCAGTCCAAACAGTGACTACCCGTGCAACTGCCGTTGCCTGCTCCCATTTGTGGGCCACTTGTTGTGTAGCTAGAGTTGGTGCGCATTTGGTCGGGGCTGATGGTGTTGGATGCCAAAATTTTGTTCAACTTTTCCAAACTTTGCTTGTAGCGTGCATTTGATGGATCCATTTGGCAAGCAAGCTCAAGTTGCTTTTTGCTTTCCAAAAACCAGTTGCGCTTGTAGAACAAAATTGATTGAATGTAGTGCCACTCGGCATCGCGAACAACGCGCTCGTCAAGTTTGGCTTGAGCAAGGTCGAGTTTGTTATCCTTGATGAGTTGTTGGATTTCCGTGTAGTCATCGTCTTGAGTGAAGGTGTCCGTTTGTTTTTGCTCTTCCATAGATTGCAAAACATCGCGGTAGGCCATTTCAATTTGTTGCAACTTTTCGCTGGCTTCTTCGCCGGCATCGCCAGGCAAAAATCTGTCCGCTTGGTACTTTGCTCGAAGCTCGTTGTAGCGCGCGTCCACTTCGTCACGAGTTGCAGTTGGTTTTAGACCGAGAATTTCAAATGGGTTGTAGAACATAGTAACTCCTTGTGGGATGTTGGTTTTTGTTGGGATTTTTTGCGTATATGTGTTGTGTTTTCAACACGAGGGATGTGTTTTGTGGCGCCAATAACTGCATAACATTAGCACCACTTTACCTACGAATCGGCTACGCCGTAAATTTTGCCAATACGTCCTTTGTTTTGTTGCGAATACTTTCGAAAAAGATGTTTTTCAAAATGCAGGTGTATTGAGTGAGGTTAAGGTCGTTGAAGCTTTGTGCAATGCGGTTCAACGCTGTGTACATCACAAATTGGATTTCTTCCTTGTGGGTGGACAAATCCGCCATGCTTTGCGCGTTGTAGCACTTTACAAATGGGTTGTAGTTGCCACGTTTGATATCCTTTTTTGCATCGTCCAAGGCATCGATAAGGTAAATCCACTTGCCAAGGTTGTAGCACAGCACCTCTGCATATTCGCTAGTTTTTTCGCCAAGCACAAACTTGCAAAACTCTTGCGCAAGCATTGCAAAACTATCGGCAACGCGGTCGATGCTATCGCAATCGCCCTTTTCCAGCTCTCGCAGTTGGTTGTAGCGCTTGGCAATCAGGTCGTCTAGCTCGGCAACTTGTGGTTGCGCCTTTTTGTGGTACTTTTTGTAGATGTTGGCAATCAGCTTTTTGCCTTTGTCGCCATCTACAACGTCGTCGTGCAAGTTCCAGTAGGTCAACAAAACGTTTGCAAGGGACAGTTTGTCGGTAAGCTCCGTCATCTCGATAACGGTACGTTTTTTAAACGGGGAGGAAAAGCACTTTTTGTGTTGGATGTTAACGTCAATGCCCAAAATGCTGTGAAACAAAATGTTGAAGCAATTGATGTCGTTTGTGATGGTCATACGTGGAATGTTGCCCACAAGTTTTTTGGTGGAAAAGCACAATCCGCACATAAAAGTTTGCCACAGACCACGTTGTCCATCATTTAGTGTGTCCTTTTGGACGTCAAGATAACCAAACATTGCTAAAACTTGGGAATGAAACCAATCTTGCGGTAAACCTTTGAAAGGGTTTTGCGCGCAATGCGTTCGGCACTTTCCGCACCTTGTTTAAGCACGCTTTCGAGATATGCCTTGTCGGCAATCAAGCGTTTTTGTTCTTGTTGGATTGGCTCAATCACTGCAATAACAGCATCGGCAACGGCTTCTTTGAACACGCCATAGCCAACACCCTCGAAGCGTTTTTCCGCATCGGCAATGGATTCGCCACTGGTCAAAGAGTAGATTGTAAGCAAGTTGGAGATTGCAGGTTTAGCATCAGCATCAAAACGAACACAAGTTTCGCTGTCTGTTACCGCGCGCTTGAACTTGCGACGGATTTCGTCGGGGGTATCAAACAAAGTGATGATTGCGTTTTCGTTAGGATCCGACTTGGACATTTTTGCCAATGGATCTTGCAAACTCTTGATAGAGCTACCGCTTTTGTAAACAAGTCCTTCGGGCACCACAAACGTTGGGGAGTAGCGGTTGTTGAAACGCTCCGCAAGGTCACGCGCAAGCTCCAAGTGTTGGATTTGGTCCTTGCCAACGGGCACAAGGTCAGTTTGGTAAAGCAAAATGTCACTTGCCATCAAAACTGGGTAGTTCATGAGGCCCATGTTCAAGTTGTCAGCATGCTTGCGAGATTTTTCCTTGAATTGTGTCATGCGGTTGAGTTCGCCAATGTAGGAAATGGTGTCCAATGTCCAAGCAAGCTCGGCGTGTTGTGGCACGTGGGATTGAATGAACAAAATGCTCTTGTTGGGGTCTACACCGCATGCGATATACAATGCAACAAGGTCCATTGTGTTTTTGCGGAGTTCCGCTGGCACTTGTTGAACTGTGATGGAGTGCAAGTCTACAACACAATACAAGCAGTTGTATTCGTCTTGCAAAGGCGCCCAGTTCTTGATTGCACCAAGATAGTTACCCAAGGTGATTTTGCCTGTGGGTTGTACGCCGGAAAATACTACTTTTTTGTTTTGTGTGTCCATAGTGATACCTCGTTGTGGCCAAAGTTGGCCTGATTACATATTTTGGTATTGTATATTGTAACACCAACATTAGATAATGTCAATAATTTGTCCCAAAAGGACGTTGCAATAGCAATGGGTTTTGCAAAAAATCCGCCACATCCGCCCCATTTTTGAGATATTGTACGCGCCTTTGTTGAATAGGTGCTGAAATGTAACAAAAAAGACGGTAGTTTTGCACTACCGCCCTGATTTTTTTGTTTACGCAACAAAGGTATGCAATGGCGCAAAACCAATGCAACTTTGTTAAGATGTTTCCCTGTGGTGTCAAAAGGTGCCAAACAGATTGGCCAAGTCCATCAATTAGCCAATGTACTTGGTAACGAACTCAGGCAATGTTTCCAAAGCACCGCTTGCTGTGATTGTAACGTTGATGTTGTGCTCTTTGCAGATGTCTTCCAAACCTTGGTAAACTTCGCCAAGCTCAGCAATGTTGCAATCGAACAATCTTGCAAGACCGTCGATGTAAATCTTTTCGATATCGAAGTTAGCTGCAAGCATACCCTTGATGAAGGAAAGGATATCTTTTTGGCTTTCAAGTCCGTAGTAGGATGCGTCTACCAAACGGATGCTTCTGTCGAGGTCGTGCATACGGTGGTTAGCTCTGTCGATGTAAACAACAACGCCCTTTGCATTTTGTGCGTAGTTGTTAGCGTCTGCAACAAGAACCTTTGTTTTGCCTGTGCCTTTTGCACCATAAATTACGTGAATCATTGTAGTGTCCTCCAAAAATGGTAGTAAAAATTTATTTACAGTATTATATAACAAAATTTTTTAAATTACAAGATGTTTTTGTAAAGATTTTTTATAATTATTGCGATTTTTGCAACACGTATGCAAAACTAAACGCCAAATATAATAAAGTCGGCATCCTTGCCAATTTCGATTGTGCCAATGCGCTTGTCCATGCCGATTAGCTTTGCTGGGTTGGTTGTCCAAAGTTTGATGGCCTTGGCAAGTGGCAATCCGCAAAAGTCCACCATGTTAGCAAGACCAGCGTAGGCATCCAATGTGCTACCAGCACGTGTGGTTGTACCTGTCAAAAACGCGTTGCCATCTGTTACTGTTACGCTTTGTGCGCCAAGTGTGTAGTTGCCGTCAGCAAGCCCTGTTGCCATGATAGAATCAGTCACACACACAACACTATCCAACCCTTTGGCCTTTACAAGCAGTTTGATTGCATCCCTAGACACGTGTTTGCCATCGGGAATCACTTCCACAAAAGTATCGGCAAGCATTGCCATGCCAAGTGCGCCAATGTCCAAGCGATCCATTTGGCTCATTGCATTGCCCCAGTGTGTAAAGCACTTTGCACCCGCTTCCAATGCCTTTTTTACAACGTCCGCGGATGTCGCGGTGTGACCGATGGAGCAAACAACGCCCATGTCGCTAACTTCGGAAATAAACGCGATGCCGTCTGGGAGCTCTGGCGCAACTGTAACAATCTTGATGAAACCATTTGCCACCTTTTGGTACTCCACAAACTTGTCTACGGATGGTTTTTGCAAGTGTTCAACCGGCATTGCACCGCACTTTTCTGCCGACAAAAATGGGCCTTCCAAGTGGATACCCTTAACTTCGGGGTAGTCCTTAGCAAGTTCCAAAATAAGTTTGATTTGGCGGAATATCACTTCGTCACTGTCCGTCATGATGGTGGGCAAAACTGTACCCACTCCGTGAGAAACGTAAAACTCCATTATCTTTTTCATGCCGTCGAGATCTGCGGTGTTAAAGTCGTAGCCGTTTGCGCCATGAGTGTGCACGTCCACCAGCGCAGGAAGCAAAAATCTGCCTTGGCAGTTGATAACTTCCGTTTGGTCGTCTGGCACGATGTCGGGTGCAATTTCGATAATACGTCCGTGGTTAGCAAGGATATCCGTTTTGACAAGTCGCTCGCCAATTAGAGCCGAGCCGTTTTTGTAAAGAATCATTGTTGTGTTTTCCTTTGTGGCAACTGCCACCTTGTTTTGTGCTACCATTTTACCACCAATCACACCTACGGTCAAGAGGAAAATTTTCCAATTTCTATTGCAAAATGGAAGAATAAATTGTATAATATTTCCATTATATCTAGGAGGTGCAAAAATGTCTGTTTTGATACAAACACAAAACCTCGTCAAGCGCTACGGCAATCTTTGGGCTGTTAACGATGTTTCCATGACCATCCAAAGTGGCACAATCGTGGGACTTGTTGGACGTAACGGTGCGGGCAAAACAACGCTAATTCGACTTTTGACCGGTCTTGCAAAGCCCACAAGTGGCACGTTCCAAATCATGCCAGAAGAAGGACGTTTGGACACATCCGTTGCGGCCATTGTGGAAAGACCATCGGTGTACCTAAACATGAGTGGTTTGGATAACCTAAAAGCGCAAAGCCACCTTTTGGGGTTGCCCATTGACGAAGAATATCTCAAAAGCACATTGCAACTTGTTCGACTTGACCCCACATCAAAAAAGAAGGTCAACGACTACTCACTTGGTATGCGCCAACGCTTGGCAATTGCCATGACGCTTGTTGGCAAGCCAAAACTGCTAATCTTGGACGAACCCACCAACGGACTTGATCCACAAGGCATACACGACATGCGCGAGATTTTTGTAAATTTGAACCAAAAGTTTGGCGTGACGTTGCTTGTTTCCAGTCACATTCTAACAGAACTTGGCAAGTTTGCTACCGAGTTCTACTTTATGGAAAGAGGTCGCATCATCAAGCATGCCACCGCGGAAGAGATTGCTCAAAACTCACAAAAGCGTTTGCGCATAACTGTTGACGACACTCCAAAGGCAATTGAAGTTGTTCGTGGTATGTGCGCTCCACAAGTGGACGCAACTGACGTTGATGCATCTGCAGAAACCGGCATTGAAGGGGGAGCACCAACTGCACCACAACCACAATGCAACATCAAGGTGCAAGCCGTAGCTGTGGATACCATCGAAATTGTTGGCGAAATTCCAACAACGCAAATTTTGCTTGTGCTTGCGCAAAATGGCATCACCGCAACCAACGTGGTTACGCTTAGCGATGATTTGGAAAGCTACTACATCAGCCTTTTGAACGGAGGTGCACAACATGCTTAACATTGTAAAATCCTTGTTGTTCCGTTTGAAAAAGTCCAAAATGTTTTGGATAATGCTGGGCATTTGTGCATTTTTGCCTGTGCTTGTATCATTGTTGTACCACTTTATGCTGGACATCGTGGATATTTTTGTAGACATTCCACTTGATGCCGGCATGGAGGTCACAACCTACCTGTCGCTGACAAGTCTTGTTTCCCTTTCTAGCGATGTTAATCTGGTTGTTTTGCTGTGTGTTAGCATCTTTTTGTGCAAAGAGTTTACCGATGGCACCATCCGCAACACGTTGCTCTCCAACAAAAGCAGATGGCAACTTTACTCCGCCTACGGTGCCACATCCTTGATTATCGGTGGAAGTTACCTACTGACATACTTTGTTTCCACTTTGCTTGCATTGGGAATTCCATTTGGATTTGGCGACGTTACACCTAACCAAGCGATAACATCCTGCCTTTGCTCGTTGCTACTTGGCGTGCTTTCGCTATTGGTGGTGGTAAGTTGCGTGCTGATGTTTATGTTTTTGTCAGGCAAGCAAGCACCATCCATCGTGTTGCCAATTTTGGTAACAATGTTTTTGCCTTCCCTTGCTGCATCTGCTGTTGAGCTTGTTTCCACAATGATCACACTTGTGCAACTGGGCGGACAATGGACAGACGTTACCATCGACTACAGTTGGGTACCATTGTACAACGCGTTTATGTACGACTCGATGGACGTGGACGGCACCCTTGTTGCAAAGATTTCCATGTACTACGTGGCATTTACCGGCTTGTTTGTGTGGCTTGGCTCCCTTGCCGCAAGAAAACGCGATTTGAAGTAGTTTTTTAACAATGATTTACAAATTTCGGCAAAGATGGATTCTTTGCCGTTTTGTATTATGATTGACTAATGACAAACGCCAAAAAAGTAATGGTCATTTACACAAAGTAAAATTTTGAGATTGCGCAGTAGGTTTACTACTACACTATGACGGTTTGAGGTTTACTAATGAACAACGAAAATAAATTGCCAAAGCGAAAACATCCTCGTCTTGATAATTACGATTACAGCTCTGCAGGGGCATATTTCATAACAATATGTACCAAAGACCGAAAGAGCGTGTTATCTCGTATTGTAGGGCGTGGGCTTGCTCCCGCCGAAACAAAGACGGAATATACGTTATTTGGCGAGATTGCTGAAAAACAACTGCTCTCGCTTGAAGAAAGATATCCGCATCTTGTTATCGAGCAATACGTGATTATGCCCAATCACATACATGCAATTTTGATCTTGAAAAACAAAACGGCGGGAGCAAGCCCCCGCCCTACGATTACAGACATAGTTTGCGCTTACAAATCATTGACGACAAGGAAATGCAAAAAGAACGGGTTTGATGGAAAATTATTCCAAACGTCGTTCTACGAACATATAATTCGTGACCAAAACGATGGCGCAGAAGTTGCAAAATATATTTATGAAAATCCCATGAAATGGCAATTTGATAGCCTTTTTGTAGAGGATTAAAATGAAACTAACTAATACAAAAAAAGCGACTTGAATTTTTCAAGTCGCTTTTGTGTTGCTGTTTACTTTTTATTTTCCCGCCACTACTTTCGTTCTTCGGGGGATTTGGATGGTGGGAGCGCCTCGTCGGGTAGGTAGCTGATCAGCACGCCGCCCTTTTGCAAGGCAAACAATGTTGTTGGGATAAAAATCAATTGCGCAATGATACCTACCCAGGTTAGCGCAAAGGTTTCGACAAGTTTCGTCCACAACGTTGGGAAAAACAAATCGCCACCCATGGCAAAAACCAATGCCGAAATGATTGCATTTACAATACGTCCGGCAACCATGGCAATAACCAGCGACAAAACGGTGGAGAATTTGTGCGTTTTGGGGTTTTTGATAAAAATCCTGCGCATGATACCAATGATAAAGCCGTAGGTCGCAAGCTCAAATATCATGGGGAACAGACCATATGGGAAAAGTGGTCGGCCACTTGTCAAAAAGCTAAGTATTGGTGCGCAAGCGCCAGCAATAAGCCCCAACCAAGGGCCACAAAGTATGCCCGCCAAAAACACCGGAATGTGCATTGGGGAAAGGCCTTTGGCTATGTCCGGTATCAAGTGATGCAACGCGGAAGATATTACCACCGCAAAGGAGCACAACATTGCCGTTGTAACCACGTTCAAAGTATTAAATTTTTTCATGGTTGTCCTCCTTTTGTTGATGGGTTGCAAGCGCAGACGATATCCATACGGGGCACGTTACCACCGTTTGGTCATTCAAAATCGCATATATGATTAGGCGTAATCACATATTGCCAAACAACCAAATACGGATATCTTTTTCAAGCAAGTGCAATTGTTTTTCGGCAATCACTCCAAATGACGTGTGTTCTACTCCCTTTGTTTTGGCAGAAACGGGCCCTGCCCTACAATACGAGATAACACGCATTGCCTATTTTGAGTGCATATCGTTACGAAATACGCCACAGCAAGAGCTGTGATTATAATTGTCAAGACGACAACATAGCGCAAAGAGAGAACGTGACCTTTTTGCCAAGCTCTCTCTTTGATGTTTGTTATATAAATGTTATTTAGCAAGTGGGATAGGACGCTCGTTTGCAACAAAAATTACACCAATTGTGCCAGGGCCACAGTGTGAGCCAATAACGGGGCCAATCATTTGATGTACAATCTTGGCGTCGGGGCGCTTTTCCACAATCAATTTTGCCAACAATTCGGCATCGGCACGACAGTCAGCATCCATGATGTACACAGACATGTCTGTTTGCTCCAAGGTGTTTGCAACCTTTTCGGCAATGGCTTTGATTGCCTTGCGCTTGCCTGTGATCTTTTCTACAGCGTTCAAGCCACCTTCGGCATCGGTTGTCAAAATTGGCTTTAGTCCCAAAAGGTTGCCTGCAAAGGCAGCAAAAGCGGAAAGACGTCCACCGCGCTTGAGGTAAACAAGATCGTCCACGATAAAGTACATTGCTACCTTGTGTGTAAACTCCGAGAGCTTTGCAAGAATTTCCTCGTCGGATGCGCCTGCGTTACGAAGCATTGCGGCGTATTCCATTTGGATACCTGCGCCCATACTGATGGAGTTTGTGTCAAACACAACGCACTTACGTTCGGGGTACTTGTCCTTGAGTTCGTTCAAAGCTGTTTGAAGTTGATTGAATGTTCCACTCATCTTGTGAGAGAAACTTACATACAAAAGATCTTCCCCTTGGGAGAAGTATTTTTCCAAAATGTCAACATACTCAGCTGGGTTAAGTGCCATTGTTGTTGGCGCTGCACCATTGCGCATGTCATCGTAGAATTTTTTGAGATCGGTGTTTTTGCCCAAATCGTAGTAGTAGATGTTACCATCAATTGAGTAGGGCATTGAGATGTAGTCGAGACCAAGTTCTTCCTGTCTGGTAAACCAAAGTTCGCCATCTGCATCGCAAATCAAAACGCTCATGGTATTCTCTCCTTATAGCAATTGTATTTATACTTGTGTACATTGTATCACAAAACGCCCAAACAATTCAATATGTTTTGCAAAATTTGTTGTTTTTGCGTCATCTGATACCACCACTTTACACCAAATTGCCACCAAAGTCAACAAATATTTAGATGTTTGTACGTACGCGCATGCGTAAGCGCATCATTTTGCACCCCAAAACAGGGATAATTTTGCTTTTTGCGCTGGGGCAAGATTGCACAACTAGCAACTTTGCCATCAAACAATGGTTGCCAATTGAAGGAAAATATTGCCCTTTGCATTGCACCTCTTTTGCAAAAAAACGCAAAAAAAAGTTGCAAAAAGTTGCCTAAAAATCCCACAAACTTCGGTGCAACTATTGCTTTTGTAGGGCATTTGTGGTATAATATATGTATAGAAATTTGGCGCAAAACAATGCGTTTTTAAGTCGGCTTTTGAGCAGTTTTGTTTGCAAATTCACTTTGTTTGCAAGGTCGAAGTACCACTTGGAAAAAGTTGTTCACAGCTTGTCCACAAGATAGTCACAAGTTGGCAACAAGTTATCCACCGATACTATTTTAGACATAACAGGGTATTTTGGTTGTTTTTGAGGTAAAAAACGGCCAAAAATGCGAAAAATGACGACAAAAGCGCGAAAAGTCAAAACAAATCCACAAAGTCACAACGCCTAATACCACTACTACCTGAAGAAGGGTATAAGTTGTAGTGAAGGGCGAAAGGAGAACTACTATGAAAATTATCGTAAACGGACTAGATCTTAGTGATGCTATTGCAAAAGTAAGCAAAGCTTTGCCTGTAAGAGAGGTTGCACCAGTGCTTGAGTGCATCAAAATCACAGCAGAAAACGACACACTCACTTTGTACGCAACAGACAAAGACCTTGCCATCGAAAAGACAATTGATGCAAACGTTATTGTTGGCGGTGCATTTTTGGTGCCAGGTAAAATTTTTGGCGAGTACATTCGCAACATTGCAAGCGAAGAGGACGTTTCCTTGGAAACAACCGACGAAGGCCGTTTGACAATTCGCTCTGCTAGCTCCGAGTGCAACATCAGCACACTTGACGTGGACGACTACCCCGAGGCGGAACAAATTAGTGGCGAGCACTACTTTGCCATCCAAGAGTGCAGTTTGCGCGAAATCATCAACAACGTTATCTTTGCAGTTGCAACAGACGACAGCCGTCCAATGCTAAAGGGTGTCTACTTCGAAGCAAAGGACTACGTTTTGAAGGCAGTTGCAACGGATGGTTACCGCTTTGCATCTAGCAAAAAGGCACTTGAAGAACGCAACGAAGGCATTTCCGCAACGGTACCATCTCGCAGTTTGAACGAACTATCCAAGCTTCTCTCCAACAGCGAAAACATCGTAAAGGTACACATCGAAAACAACTACCTTTTGGTTGCTGCGGAAAACGGCAAACTTTGCACACGTTTGCTTGCTGGCCAATACATCAAGTTTGATAACATCATTCCACGCGACTTTGTTGCAACATTGCTTGTAAACAAGGATAGCTTCGAGCGCAGTTTGAACATTGCTGCTATCATGAGCCGTGGCGACAAAAACAACCTTGTTCGCTTCGACATCGAAGAGTACAGCATGACAATCTCTTCCACAAGCAAGCAATACGGCACCGCACGCGAAAGCGTTGTTATCTCCTTGACAGGCAAGGATATCAGCTGTGCTTACAATGCGCGTTACGTAAACGACTGCTTGAAGGTTATCTCCGCCGAAACAATCAAGATGGAGTTCGCTCAACACAACAGTTGCGTTATCACAATCAACGGTAGTGACGAAGTGTTGTACTTCATTTTGCCAGTAAAACAAATTGGCTAACCAGCGAGGCTGGACCACGTAGGAGCGGAACTCGTGCGTAGGTAAAGTTTGATTATTATATGGGGAGAGTTGGTAGCGGAAAGTTGGCTTTTGGGCACGATGTTGTTTGGGTGTGCAATGTTTTGAATAGGTTTGTCGAACACGATAACACACAAGCACGATGCCGATATTTCGACGCTAACATATCGCACTACTTTACCCAACAATCTAAATAAAATGCAAAACAAAAGGACAGGTCTAGTTGACTTGTCCTTTTTTGATATGTTTATTGTTTTTTTTCGACACGTGGTGCGTTTTTACAAATAACTACTTCACCACGCACACCTTTGTTACGCCATAGTAGCAAAAACGTTCGATGTAATCATAAAATCGTCTGCGACTTGATGTTGAACAAATGTCGATGTTCGTCAAGCCACTTGGTAAAAACAGAACATTGTATTTTGAGCACTCTACTATTCATTGCGATATCGCTGGACAATCGCAGTAGATACCGCCTTTGATTGAAATTGTTAGCGTAAACAAACTCTTCAAGATGGTCGATTTTTTCAAAATCAATTTTTATCGTTTTTTTCATGTGCTTAACAACAAAACAATGTTCTTCGATTGTGTATTGAATAAGATTTGCTCGCGCTAATTGTACAGCTACGAAAATCCATATCAAAAGCAACACACATAGTATTGTTGGCCAATTGATGACAGTGAGCGCCAACAGTGATAAAAACACAATCACATCAAGCGCAACAATAAATATAAATTTGTCTGGATTGGTTAGAAATTCCACTTCAAGCCTCACACAAAATAAATATTTGTAATAAGTCTAAATGCCTAAACAGCTACTTCACTACAGTAATGCGGTGTACTCCATAGTAGCAAAAACGTTCGATGGCATTTTTGTCTACCACTTCGCCACAAACAAGAATGGGCACAGCAGGTGGGCATCCTACCGAAAGGTCGGCAAGGATTTTGCCTTCGGCACTATCAATGTCTACAAACTCACTTGGGGCAAGTGTTGCCTCGCGAATGGTCATGGCTCGTTGTGCCATTGTTGCCTTGGGTTGGCTGGCAGGGATTGCATTGCGCTTTTCTACCGACAGCAATACCTTTTCCAATTGGTCGAGATTGCCGTTATCCGGTGTGAGCATAAGTACGACAAAATCTGGATCGTGAAACTCGCAAACAATGCCTTGATTACAAAGGATACTTGCAAGCTCATCGCCTGTGTAGCCAAACGATTTTATTTCCAACGTTAATTTTAGCGCTTCGTCGCCAATCAAATTCCAACCATGTTGAACGAGAGTTTGCTTGATTTGGTGTATTTTTTGCGCATACGTGTTCAGTTTTTGCGCGTAGCCATCAGCAAGGTAACAGTTGAGTTTGTCCAGCGATTGCAAAATTAGGTAGGATGGACTGGTTGATCCAAACAACGCAAGGGCACCTTTTGCTTGGTCGCAAAACTCGCTTGGAGCGTGCTTGGAAATATGCAAATAGGCGCCACCAGTGAGGCAAGGAAGGGTTTTGTGAGCCGAGTCGCAACACATGTCTGCGCCAAGATCCATTGGATGAGCAGATGGCTGTAAAAACTTCAAGTAAGCGCCATGGGCGTTATCTACAAGCAACAACACGTCACGTTCCTTGCATACCGTTGCAATGCTTGCCACATCCACCATGTTACCAAGGTAGTCGGGAGTGGTTAGGTACACAGCCGTTGGCTTTTGCGCCATTTCGTCAATGCGTTTTGCAAGTTCCGTTGCGGTTACGTTGCAGGAAAGGTAGTTTTGCTCGTTGGCAAAAATCCACTCAACGTCCAATCCGACAAGCGCAACACCACTAACAAATGCTTTGTGGGCGTTTCGTCCTGCCAAAACAAGTGGTGTTTGACCGCGCGCTTTGGCATATCGCGCCACAAGCAACAACATTGCCTTGATGGCAAGGGAGGAGCCTTCGGTAGAGTAGAATGTGTTTGCGCCAAAAAGAGTTGATGCATTTTGTTCGCTCTCGGCAATGATGCCATTGGCGGTAAACAAACTATCCGCACCATCAATTTCCGTCAAGTCAAATGGCTCGCAACCAAGGTAACTTTGGCCTTTGTGTCCTGGCATGTGCAGACGCTCGGCGCCACTTTGTTGATACTTTTGTACAAAGTCACAAATGGGCGTTTTCATCAATCTTCCACCGCCCTAGATACAGCAACTGTGATGGCACACTCCATGCGTTTGCAGAACAACTCGCAACCATACTTGTACACGCCCTTGACAGACCCTGTCGCGTGGTATGCGTTGGCTGCACAACCGCCAGAGCAGTAAAGCCTTGCCCAACAATCGCGACACTCCTTGCGAGCGTACACGTTGCATTGCATAAATTCCTCTTGGATTGCGGTGTTATCTACACCCTTCCAAATGTCGCCAAGCTTAAACTTTTCGTCGCCAACAAATTGGTGGCAGGGGTAAAGGTCGCCCCAAGGTGTAACGGCCATGTATTCGGTGCCGGAGCCACAACCGGAAATGCGCTTGTAGATGCATGGGCCACCGGCAAGGTCGATCATGTAGTGGTAGAATGTAAATGGTTTGCCTTGTTTGTCGCGTTCCATCATAAGCTTGGCAAGCTCTTCGTATTGCGCCAAAACGATTGGCAAGTCTTCCATGGTAAGCTCCGATGGATCGCCACTAGCGCAAACTACTGGCTCCATGGATAGTTCGTCAAAGCCCAAATCCAACATGGTTTGGATGTCTTTTAGGAAGTCGGGGTTGTGGTGTGTAAATGTGCCACGCATGTAGTAGTTTTTGCCACCACGCGCTTCAACAAGCTTTTGGAACTTGGGCACAATTTTTTCCCAACTGCCTTTGCCTGCGTAGTCCACGCGGAAGCGGTCGTGAACGTCCTTGCGTCCATCAAGACTCAACACAACGTTGCTCATTTCCTTGTTGGCAAAGTCGATAACGTCGTCATCAATCAGTACGCCATTTGTTGTAAGTGTAAAACGGAAGTTTTTGCCCTCGGCCTTTTCGATGGAACGCGCGTAAGCAACAAGTTGTTTTACCACGTCAAAATTCATCAATGGCTCGCCACCGAAAAAGTCCACCTCCAAGTTGGTGCGACCGTGAGAGTTTTCTACAAGAAAATCCAACGCGCGCTTGCCTACTTCAAAGCTCATGAGCGCCCTTTCGCCATGGTACTTGCCTTGGCTAGCAAAACAGTAGGAGCAGTTTAGGTTGCAAGTGTGTGCAATGTGCAAACAAAGCGCCTTTACCACGCCAGATGTTTTTTGTTTTAGTTGTCCTGCCATTGGCTCGAAGGTATCGGGTGTAAACAATTTGCCTTCATGAGCAAGCTCAGCAACTTGGTCGTAGCACTCGGCAACTTCGTCAAGAGTTACCCCCAAGGATTGATGCTTGGCAAATACTGTGTTTACCACATGCTCCCTGGAGTTATTTTCGTAGATGGCGATGATGTCATAGGCAACCTCGTCCACAACGTGAACGGCACCAGAGCACACGTCCAAAACAATGTTGTAGCCGTGCAGTTGAAATTGATGAATCATAAAATCTCCTTAAACAAAAGGCCGCCTTACTAGGCGGCGCTTTCAATTTTTTTTAGTTAATTATTTGTTTGTGTTTTCGCACTTTTGGTTAGCAATACCACAACTTGTCTTGCAAGCGGATTGGCAAGAAGTTTGGCATTCGCCACAGCCACCCTTTTTAGCGCTTTCGCAAAGGTTACGTGTAACAATTGTTTTGATATGTTTCATAACTGAGTTCCTCCGTTACTATTGATATACCCAAATTATACCACCGTTCTACCAAACTGTCAACACAAATATGGCAATTAGCGCGCAATAGTTGTTATATTTTGATAGATACAAAGTGTTTTGTTGGGCAAAAGTTAAATTTGATATGTTTGTTTTGTCGCAAGCAAGCAGTCCAAGCGCACCATCGATGTGCCAAAAACAGCCCCAAGTAACCAAATAACTGCGCAAAAACGCACCACGTGGTCGAGTTTTTTACAAAGTTACCACAAACAACGCGATGGCAATTTGCGCGCCGTAGTACAAAACGTGGTTCAAAATGGAAAGGAATTTGCTTTCCGACTTGCCACCAAAGTACATGATGGAAAGCACAATGTCGCTCAGCCAAAATGCAACAAGCGCAATGGCAAATGGCCACAACGCTGGGGTAGATACCGCAAGAGCAACAGCAAATGCTGCCGCAAAGGAAAGCATGCATGCGTAGCTACCTGCTTGGATGACAAACTTGCCAAGTGTGAGCCCCAACAGTTGCTTGGAGAAGAACACCACCGCCAAAGTGAACACAACGGCAAATGCGCCGGCAATCAAAGCTTCGACAAGCACGTTTTGACCGCAAAGCAACGCGCCAAACAACACGTAGAATACGTGTCCAATGCCAAATGCCAGCATACCAAAGTTGAGGTAACTATCGGCACGTGTGCGATCGACGGACTTTAGATCCAACAAGATGTCGCCAATCATACCGCAAATAAGTCCCAAAAGCACAAACATGCCAATTTTGCCAAGTGGATGCTCAAACACCACAACTACGCCCAAAAGGACAAAGCAAAATGATGCAAGAGTTTTTGTCAGCAAAGATACCATTCCGCCGTGAGTTACGCGCAAAATGGAAAAGAGCAAAGCTGTTACTACCGAAAGAACAGTAAGCAAAATTATTGGTGTTGTCATAGTAAATCTCCTCTGTTTATCAAGCCCCTACTTGATTTTTTTGTGTTTGTATATTGTGATGGCACAGCGCCATCTTGGTTTGGTGTGTCAAATTTGAAAAGCAAGCTACCCCAAACTTACTTACGCTTTTGGCTGGATAGCCAAGCGTTCATAACCATGCGATGTGGGAGCAGTTTTACAGCCAATCTCATCCACCAGCTTTTTGCGCCAACAATGCAAATCTCCTTGCCCTTTTGCGCCTTTTGGATGCATACGCGCACAACGTGCTCGGGTGTGAGTAGTTTGCCAAAGTTGGATACCGCCTTGTGAGATGTTGATTTGGCTGTGTCCATCAACGACGTTTGTGTCCACAATGGGCAAAGGCAGGTTACGTCTATTTTTTTGGATTTGAGTTCAGCTCGCAAACTGCGCGAGTAGCTCAAAACAAACGCCTTACTTGCGCCATACACATTCATGTATGGTGTGGATTGGAATGCCGCCATGGATGCAACTTGCACAATCTTGGAGCCTTCGCGCATGTATGGTATGCAAATTTCGCTCAGTTTTACAAGTGCAACAACGTTTAGCTCAATCATGTTGACGGAAACATCCAATGGGATATCTTCGTAACTACCAAACTTTGCAAAGCCTGCGCAGTTAACAAGCCACATGATGTGGGGATTTTCCTCTTGGATGCGCTGTGCGAGCTCGTCAAACTGTTGATGATTAGTTAGGTCAATTTCCATCTTGACAAGAGGAGTGGCAAGTTTTGCCTCCACATTCTCCCAGCCGAGGCCAATGCCCCAAATTTCGTCCGCGCCAAAAACGTCCAATTGTTTTACAAATTCCAAGCCAATTCCGCTTGATGCGCCTGTAACAATGATGATGTTTTTCATAATGACCTCGCAAGTTGTGGATTTGCCGAAGTTTGCACACGCGCAAAAATTCAACAGGTGTTGTAACAACTATTGTACCACCAAACGACAAGTAAATCAAGGGGTAATGTAAATTTTGTTTGTATTCCAAGCATACTTGACTCAAAGTTTACCAAATGACAAAAGTGGAACATCAAACATCACAAAGAAGACAAAAGCTTATCAAATTATCTCGGCAGGAGTAAACCCCTGCCCTACAATTTGATTGTTGCACCGCCCTGCTTTTTTTTAAGAACGCTTGCAATGTAACACTCGGCCCAAGCTACACATCGCGAGGCAGCGCACCCCCATTGTCCCTGCAAAAATAAAAATAATGTTGCAATGGAATTATAATTGTGGTATACTTGGTGTAATAACTAGCAATGTTTGCAAAATACACTTAACACATGGAGGTAAAAATAATATGTTAGGAATAATTTTGGCAGTATTTTTGATTGCTATCATGGTTGGTTGCGTTGTTGTGAGAGAGCTTGCTCGCAAAAAGCGCAAAGTCAACAATGTGCCATTGATTGTTTTGGCGGTAGCCGCTGTAATCTTTTTGATTGTACCATTTAGTATCCACACCATCGAGCCAGGCCAAGTGGGCGTTGTAAAGGTTTGGGGCGAAGCAAAGCATGTTAGAACTCCCGGTACATACTTCGACTTTTGGATTTCCAACGAGTACCAAATGTACGACACAACCGTTCAACAAGAGGAGATCAAAACTTCTTGCTACTCGTCCGATGCACAAACAATGGATATCGACATGGTTGTTCAATATCAAATTCGTGGCGCGGACGCCATCAAAATTGCCAACAACTACGGCTCGTTGGATAACTTGGCGCAACGTATCAAGGCTGTTTCCATCGACAAAGCTAAAACAGTTTTGAGTGAAAAATCCGCAATGGTTATCATCGAAACTCGTTCCAGCATTAGCCCATCCATAGAGGAAAAAATCAAGACTGCAGTTTCCGATGGCTACTGCGTAGATATTGTTGCAGTTGTTATCACAAACATCGATTTTTCTGATGCGTTCGAGGAAACGGTAGAAGACAAAATGATTGCCGAACAAGAGCAACTCAAGGCGGAATACGAAAAACAAAAGGCCATCATCGAGGCGGAAAAGGAATTGGAAGTTGCAAAACTCCAAGCGGAAGCAAACATTGCCAAGGCGCAAGGTGAGGCGGAAGCTACAATGGTAAAAGCACGCGCCGAAGCTAACGCTTTGAAGGCAAAGTCTGTGGAAGTTGCTCGTATGTTGGGATTTGCCATCACCGAAACAACACAAACAGACAAAGATGGCGATGTTGTGATTGCTTACGAAATTGACTTTGCGGGCAAGAGCGAAGAGGAAATCGCACTCATTTCCGAGTACCTCAAGTACATCGAGTACCTCGAAAAATGGGATGGCAAGTTGCCACTTGTTACTGATGGCTCCGCAATGGTATACATTCCATTGGAAGAGGGCAAAACCAACAACGGCACCACAACAAACCCATAAAAAACACAACACGTGTATCAATTTTTGCATAAAATCATCAAAAAAAGAACCTTGAGTTTTTTCAAGGTTCTTTTTGTTTGCAAATGTTATTTGTAACTATTCAACAGGGTTTTCGTCTGCTGGAGTTTCGTTTTGAACTTCGGCAGATTGTTCCACAGTAACTTCGCCTTCGGCAGATGTGTCACTTGGTACGTCTGCTGTTGCAACTGGAGCATCTACCGCTGTGCCTGTTGTGATTTTTTCAGGCGCTTGGCTTGTAGGCAACTTGCCAGTTTTTACAAACTCAACAACCTCTTCGGCAGTTGCACCCTTCATCAAAAGTTCAACTTCTTCGGTGTGGATTGTTTCAAGTTCGAACAAAACGCGTGCCATGTTGTGCAAAACGTCAATTTTTTCCGTCAAGATTTGTGTTGCGCGCTTGTGGCAATCTTCAACAATCATGCGAACTTCTTCGTCGATGATGTTTGCAACTTCTTGAGAGTAGCCCTTTTCTGTTGTGTAGCCACGGCCAAGGAAAACTTCGCCCTCGCTACCGTAGAACAATGGGCCAATCTTGTCGCTCATACCCCACTCGGTAACCATTCGATGAGCAAGTTGTGTAAGGGATTTGATATCTCCGCTTGCACCGCTACTGATGTTTTTGATAACCAATTCTTCCGCAACACGTCCACCAAGTGTCATAACAATTTGGTCGAGCATTTGTTGCTTTGTAAAGTGGTTGTTGTCGTTTTCGGGGCGAGTCATTGTGTAACCAGCTGCCATACCACGTGGGATGATTGTAACTTCGTGAACGGGATCGCAGTACTTCAAAGCGGACGCCAAAATTGCGTGGCCGGCTTCGTGGTAGGCTGTGATACGTTTGTCTGGCTCGGTAACAAGGCGGGATTTCTTTTGTGGGCCCATAACAACCTTGTTGATACCCTCGTTTACGTCTTCCATGGAGATAACCTTACGGCCAGCACGTACTGCCAAGATTGCAGCTTCGTTCAAAAGGTTTTCGAGATCCGCACCAGTAAAGCCGGCTGTGATACGAGCAACTGTACGGAGGTTTACGTCTGCGCCAAGTGGCTTTTTGCGAGCGTGAACCTTTAAGATTGCTTCACGACCACGTACGTCTGGGCGGTTAACGTAGATTTGTCTATCAAAACGACCTGGACGCAAAAGCGCTGGGTCCAAAATGTCTGCGCGGTTTGTTGCAGCCATAATGATGATGTTTGTGCTTGTGTCGAAACCGTCCATTTCTACCAAAAGTTGGTTCAATGTTTGTTCTCTTTCGTCATGACCGCCACCAAGGCCTGCGCCACGTTGACGACCAACAGCATCGATTTCGTCAATAAAGATGATGCAAGGCATGTTTTTCTTTGCTTGTTCAAACAAGTCTCTAACACGGCTTGCGCCTACGCCGACAAACATTTCTACAAAGTCGGAACCACTCATGGAGAAGAATGGTACGCCAGCTTCGCCAGCAACTGCCTTTGCAAACAATGTTTTACCCGTTCCTGGAGGGCCTACAAGAAGCACACCTTTGGGGATACGCGCGCCCATATCTACAAAGCGCTTTGGATCCTTCAAAAAGTCTACAATTTCCTTGAGTTCCTCCTTTTCTTCCTCGGCACCGGCAACGTCAGTAAAACGAATTTTCATGTTTGTTACCGCTTTAGCACGAGAGTGGCCAAAATCCATGTTTTGGTTGTTTTGACGTGCGATGGAACGGAACAAGAAAATGCCCACAAAGACGATCATACCAATGTACAAAACAGGGAAGATGTAGTCTGTCCAACTGCCTTGGTTAGGATCGGCAGATTTATACACTGCGGATGTTGTGCCGTTTTCGCATGCTTCGAGGATAAAGGCGTTCAAGCTTGCTCTATCTGCAGTAACAAATGTGTAGATGTTTTTACTTCCGTCCACACAAGTTACTTGGTAACCGTTTAGGTCGATTGTTGTAAACATTGCAATATTCTTGCGGAATGTTGCTTCGTCAATTTCTTCTGCTGTGTTGCCAAGCATTGTCCAAACAAGTGCGCCCACAACAATGATGCACACGATGGCAAGGATGGTTGGCAGCAATCTGTTTCTTTTTTGTTCCAAAATAAATCTCCTTTCAAACGCTTGCGCGTTTTGTTTTCTTAGATGTGTTGGTAGAGTTTTGTGTTTGCTTTGATAAAAATGTATGCAAGTTGATTTAGGTCAACTGCGCGATATCGTTGTGTATGCCACAATCGCGGTTGATTTTTGCAAGCCACATACAGTCCGCTACGTAGGGGCAACCTGTGGTTGTACGCAAATGTATCACAAACAATACAATGAACTTACATACTGTTTTATTGCATCGAATATCCACCACGCAATCAGCGCTTGCCCAGCAAACCCACGTAAGGCATAATATATAATATATATGATATTATAATTATTTACCAGCGGATGTTATTATATCACAATGACAAACCTTAGTCAAACACAAAATGCTGTCATTTTCTTGCGGTTGACAAATTGCATCATTTTGATGGGGTTGTTTTGCAAAGCAACCTTGCGCATACGTGCGATACATTTAACAAAGGGCTTGTCACTTTGATACTTATAGTATATTTAATTTGGCTTTAAATTTCCTTAAAACTCCCCACAATTGCAAAAACAGATTTTGTCACACCGTGTTGGCTTTGTTTTGATGCGCCTTTTTTGCCTATCACAATTGTGTTTTGAAGGCTAAATATCGTTGCTACGCGCTAGATGTTTTGATGGCAAACCAAGCACTAACTGCAAGTTTTAGACGTATTGTTTGGACGTGCAAACGCTCATTTTGGTGGCAAGCGCGCGCTAATACAATCAAGGTTTGTGATACTTCAAATACTTTTTACAGGCCCTAGGATGGTCTCAAAATTGAAAATGCGTGGTAAAATTACACAAAAATCGCCGACACGTGGTGTAAATTTGAGTAACGTTAACTTTTGTGGTGGCAATTTTACCGAGACAAATTGACAAATTTTTACCGCACAGTTGCGAGCTGAAATTACTCGCTACAACCCTTTGTTGCCATAACAATGGCGGTTGCAATAAACTGGCTGAGGCGCTCGACAAGGATGGATTGCTCCACGCTATTGTCGTAAAAATCCGCCATATCTTTCTGCGCTACAACGCCCACAATGCTAATGTCGCCAACGCTACCCAAGCGTTTGTTGGTGGCCGCACCTGGCGAGATGTTTCCGTTGGCTAGCTGGATTTTGCCAATTTGTTCCCTTTCGCCAACGGCCGCATCTACCACAAGCAGGGTTTTGTTTGGGTGCAGTTGCTTGATTACATCCACCGCTTTTGTAAGGTTTTGCGCGTGAATGTTTGCGCCCTGCATGCCGTAAACAAAGATGGGCTTGGTCATGTTTTCGTTGAGTAAACTGCCAACACGTGGGCCAATGCTATCCGCAACCACCTTTTCTGTGCCAACACACAGCACGATTGCGCCATCAAGTTTGCCGGCAAGCTCCTTTGCTAGGGTTTGTTTCGCGTTGTTGTTATCAATGTTTAGTTCTATCATATTAACTCCTTTTGACTGATTTTGCCCATGGTGGAATGCTGTCAAAAGGACGATTTTGTACAAGATTGCCCACAAATACCCAATTTTGTCGAAATTTTACTCAAATGCTACCTTTTGTACAATTGTAGTTGAAATTGCCTTAATGATTGCAATTTGCCAATTTATATGATATAATAGTACAAAAACAAGTCGCGGTGTTGTGTAGCAAATGACGTTTAAGGCAAGCTGGCACACCAGTTATTCTTCTAATGACAGGAGCCACTGCTTATCGCACCAACTATCCTTCGAATGGCAGGAACTACCGCTTATCGCACCAGTTATCCTTTGTATGGCACGAGCTAACACCCGACAATGTTTATAAATTTGTATGATAAATAATGAATTAGTGCGTAAAGCGAACAATGTTCATTATTAAAATAAGGAGAAAAATGACTATTCTAGACTATGGTTTGCTAGTATTCCTTGTTGTGACGATGGCTATCGGGCTCAAAAAGGGGTTTGCAAAGATGATTAGCACCGCAGTTTGCATCATATTGGCGCTTGCGGCATCAGTTGCTGTGACAATTGCACTACTGCGATTGATAAAAGACACCGAAATATTTGGCGGTTTGCAAGGGTTGGCCTCCAGTTGGTTCAAAAAGCCTTGCCTGGTGGAACAAGTGACCTCCAAGGAGCATTTGGTGGAACTACTTTCCGGCGCGGGAGTATTTTCCGTATTGAAAGGACTTGCGGGCCCAATATTTAGCGCAATGACCCGTTTTGAACTTGCAACTTTGGGTCAGTTTTTCGGCTTTGGTATTGCTTTGGTGGTTGTTGCGTTTGTTGTTTGGCTTGCAACGTACCTTATTATCAAGTATATCTTGCTTGCAATCAAAAAATTGCTTTTGAAAATTGCAAAAGTGCCCGTTTTGAAGAGTCTCGACAAGATTGCCGGCGCAATTTTGTGTGTTGGACTTTGTTACGTTATTGTTTTTGGCGTGTTGTACTCTGTTGCAGGAGTTGTTTGCGCCAAGTTTTTGCCTGATATCGGTGCAAAAGTTATCGCAATGGCTAACCGCTCGACATTGTTTTCCTACGTGCACCACACAAACATTTTGGGCCAAGCTATTTGCCAATTGTTTAACGTAGACTACGCAACATTCACTTTAATTGCTTAGTTTTTGAGTTATTGATTGCTGAGCACCTTGTTTGATTATCGCAACATTACTGACATCAATTTTACAGTTTGATTTAAAATTTGCTCACAATTTTGCAAAGAGCTCGAGTTTTCAAAGGATTTTTTCGCAAATAGTTGCCCTGTTTACATCTTAATTAGCATCAAATTAAGCCGTGTTTTCTCTAGAAAATACGGCTTTTTCTTGCCAAAATCATAGTTTTTGACCCTTTTACGGGCATCATTTGGCCATTTTAGGCTATTTTAGTGCAATTTTTACCCACCTTATGACGTTTTTGCGCTGTTTGAGAGCTCAAATGCATGATCCTATGTCTCGATGGAGTACTAGGTCTAGACTTACTAATGTATAGTGCAAAAACCGTTTGCAGAGCAGTTTGGTGGATTGTTGGCAACTTGTTTCACGTGAAACATCAGCGGCATTTTGGCGAATTCCTATATAGAAACCGCGTGTGGAACTAGGATCTTAATGCGATGCGTGACTTGTATAACGTTGAGCTGATTACTCAACTTGCACCATCCTCTAACGTGTTCTGTTCCCTTGCAGACTATATTTGTGGTTTAGTGGCACTTCAAAATGTCGTGTTATCATTGAGGTGTTTTTTTTGTTTTTAATCTTGTTTGAATTTTAGTGTTCAATTTAAACGTGTTTCACGTGAAACAAAATTTGCTGTCGGCATAGAATATGACATTATGGAACATTCGCTGGACTTGCATGATTTTGTAAGCCTACGTTGTTGATGTTGATGGTTGCTAGCTTTACCGAAGTGCATAGCTTGTAGTAATAGTTGTGGTAATGATCGTTGCCGTGAGATTGAGATTGATATTGTAAATTTCAATTTTGGTATTATTCGATGTGACGTTTTCGCTATTCCTGCTTACAATTTGCACCAAATACTGCGTTGTTGGACTTGAAATAGGCTCAAAAATGCCTGCAAAAACTGGTTATTCTAGCCATTCTAACGGAATTTTTTGATCCAAAATTTCGTTTTGTCGGGGAAAATTGAACAATTTTTGAGAAATTCTGAGCTCATTTTGTGGCAAATTTCGTTAGATTGCAGGTTAGACTTTTAGAAAGAGAGCATTTTGTATTGTACAAATTTCCCTTCCAGCATATCGAGTGAAATTTATAATCTTGCTAAGTTTTACCTATCGCGTGACATCTTGTCCTAAATGCGCATTGCTCTTGCATATGTATTTGTGATAGAAAACCATATTCGCACGCTTGCATTTGCGGTACGAATTGATTAAATTCGATCAATTTCAAAGCGTAACCTGTCGTCAATATTGTAAATAGTGCTATCTTCGACCAAATTGAAGACAATCTATTGGAAAATTGCGCACGCAAGTTATATCGAACGCGCTTTGAGTGCTAACATGGTGCCATTTGCTCGATTGAAAATCCGCCTTTGTTGTAAATATTTATCTAGATTTCGATAGTTTCACGTGAAACGGTATATTATGTCTATCAATAATGGTACATTTACTCGATTGCCCCTAATCCTCTTGCAGTGTAATTGCGTATGAAAGATATGTTTGTGGTCGATTTATTGCTGAATTTTGGTGTGTTCCACGTGAAACAGTGTGTATTCTGCTTAACAACACTTGAATACAACTGAAAGGGCTCGGGTTGATTGCAAAAAATCAACACCAAACTATAGATATCAATTAAAATTGGACGAAATATGCGTAAGTTATGGTTAGCCCCGCCCTGATGGACAAGTTTAGGAGTTAGTTGTATGCGATATATCTCAAAATTACGTAAAAATCCAAATATGTTTGTTGAAAAATTGCGCAAAATATGGAAAATCTGTGTTCGCACATGTTTTTAGACTACAAAATATGTATTCCTATGGGTGCTACGTCTTGGATCGGCTATATTTACTGAAATAATATGATATCAGGAGTGTATAGGCAATTCAACAATGACTTTCAGTTGAAAATGCGTATATTTATTGCAAAATATGATTAGGCGCAACCTACAACAGGTGTTGATGTGCAGTTATTGGACTGGCTATAATTCGAAAATTGATGCCAATGTAGCTACTTAGCATATACAAATGGCAATATTCGGCTAAATACGCGCCTAACTTAAAACCACGCCTAGGAGATTAAAAGCGAACAATGATTGCGAATGGAATAAAATTTAAAAATGAACATAATGCAACAATCAATCATTAATAACACAGAATGAGATTTGGCAGGGTATCAAAATTGCGCAAATTTTCTAAAAAATTCCGTTAAAATGGCTAAAATAACCAGCTATTTTGCCCATTTTTTTGGCTATTTTTGAGTAAAAATCAGAGCAAAATTCGTCCAAATTTGCCATCCTGCAACGGAAATTCCAATTGGTAATATCAAGGATCCTCATCTAATTTGTTGTCATCATGTGCGCACTAAACGTCCACTGTTTGCTGATAATCTAAGCAGACGGCGACCATACTTGTACTGACAGTGTGTGTTGCGACGAATTGTGTCACGCTGTATCAGTCCAAGAATGTCAAAAAGATATCAGCTTACCTATTGTGGGTTCAAAATATGGCAAATTTCTTGTTTTTGGCGACACGTGGTGTGTTTTTGCGGAAAATTTAGCGCTAAAGTCAGTAAATAGCATCTCCCAAATGCGCTAATTGAAGTGTATTAAGTGTCAAGATTGCGAAATAACGCCACAAAACGATCAAATTGGCCAAAGCATATTAGAAAAAAGCACAAAATTACTAACTCAAGGGAAATCTTGCCACAATTTGACCTATTTTGGCTATAATTACGTCGAAATTGACGTAAAGATGGCCTAAAGCTACTAAAAGTACGCCAACAAGGCCTGATTTGCACACAAAATACAACAAGAAGAGCCTGGTTTTCAACGAAATTCGCAAACAAGCGTAGTTCCAAAAACAAATGTCCGAGTTATCAACAAGGTTGTGGATAACTGCATAAAGTTTTAAAAATCGCGGACACGTGGTAAATTTTCGACATTTTATGCATAAATTTTGCATAAATTTACATTTTTAGACATAAAAAAAGACGAGCTAACAAATGTTAACTCGTCAAAATTTTAGTGATATTTAATTGCGGAAGTTATGTCTGATTGCTCTACTGATATTGCAAATAAAGTCTAAAAGCAATATCGTAAAACACATCAAATGACATTCCTAAAAAATCGCGATAAAGACAAAGTTCGGCAAGTCCGTCATGATCGCCCCAGTAAGAGCCAAGCAAACTAATTCAGCGGGCGTCATCAAACTGCTTAGCAGATGTTATCAAGCGATTCAGTAAACGTAACAAAAAATAAGCTTTAGACAATCTGCTTATGGCAAGTAACGTTACTGCTAATCGGCATAACAAAATTACAACAACAAGCCTGCAACCAAATCGCCAACAGGGTTAAACTCTGTAAATACCATTTGTAAAATTTGGCTACCGTTGATTGTTGTCAAAGCTTCGCCAACAGGTTCAACCAAAGCAATTTCAAGACCAGTAGATGCAATTTGTTCTTCCAATGCAACAAGCCAATCGGTACCAATGTTAGACAATGCAAACAAAATACCAAATATAGCCCAGATGATGGCAACGTTAAACACACCACCCAACAATCTGTCGAAAAACTTGAGTACTTTTGCGCGCTTCAAAATTGATTTAAACAAGCCCTTGATGGCCAAAATAACAATCAATGTCAACACGAACAGTACAAAGAACACAATTACCGTTCTCAAATAGAACATTTCTTGTCCGTTGATAACGATTGGTGTGTCTTCGATGGCATTTTTAACAAATTCCAGCTCACAAACTTGTGGTGTGAAGATTGTTGCAACAGCAATTGATCCAACGGCGGAAAGAAGTCCAAGCAACGCGCTCGCAAACCCTTTTACCAGGCCGACAATCAGGGCGATTGCTGCCACGCCCAAAAATACATATCCAATAATATCCATATTATTTCTCCAAAGTGCCCCTTAACACATACAAAAGTGGGGGTTTAATGTTAATTACTCTTCTTGACGGAACTTTTCGTTCATCCATTCGTCAACGAGACGGCAGATGCGGTCGAGGTCGTCGGCAGTAAAGTAGTCGATGTAAATGCGTCCCTTTGTGCCGTTACCCATTGCAGAAACCTTTGTTGCAAACGCGCGTTTCATGTTGCCAACAAGATCGCGTAGCTCTTTGCTTTCGTCAACAACCTTTTGTGGCTTTTGCTTTGGATTGAGATAGTCGCGCACCATCTTTTCCATTTCGCGAACGGTCATCTTGTTGTCGCAACCCTTCAAAGCAAGCTTGTATTGGTCGGCAGTTGGCACAACAACCAACGTGCGTGCGTGACCAGCGGAAAGACGGCCCTTTTCGATGAGGTCGATAACTTCGTCACTCAAAGTGAGCAATCTCAATGTGTTTGCCACAGCGGAACGGCTCTTGCCGATGCGGTCGGCAGCAACTTCTTGAGTCATGTTGAACTCCGTCATCAAAGTTTTGATTGCGCGTGCTGCTTCGATTGGGGAAAGATCCTCGCGTTGCAAGTTTTCGATGATGGAAATTTCCTTGATTTGTTGAGGTGTGTAGTTGCGAACGATTGCAGGAATGTCCTTTTTGCCAGCAAGCTTGCTTGCTCTAAAACGACGTTCGCCGGCAATG
>JAZRHU010000039.1:0-10235 GCA_045644945.1 Candidatus Fimimonas sp.
TCGTGGCCGATAACTGCGCCAATACCACCAAGGTTTTCGCTACGGGATTGCTTCAAGGAGTAGAATGGAGCTTGCAAAATTGCCGCTGGGAATGTGATATCGTTTACAGATGGATCGTAGCAAGCGTTTACCATGTGACCAGGCATTGCCCACTTTGTTGGATCGGTTGGTTCGTCAAGTTTGGAAAGTTCGTCCAACTCGCGAATTTCGCGAAGGGCAACAACGATATCAAACAAACTGTCCTCTGGGTTGAACACAAGCTTTTGGAAGATATCGCGAACTTTGTCGGGGTAACCCATCTTTACGCCCATCTTGGAAAGTTTCAAAATGGCCTTTTGCTTTGTTTCGTCGCCCAAGATGTCGTTTGTCAAAATGCGCTTTTTGTATGTATCGATGATTTGGTAAACAATTTCCGTGATATCACGCTTTGCTTCTTGACCAAAGTACTTTTCGCCGTAGTAGATACCAACTGGCTCAGAGAACAACCCAGATGCAAGGTTGTAAGCAAACTTGTCGATGGATTGCATCTCGGCAATACCCATCAATGCACGACCATACGCACCACCGATGTTGCGCAAGTCTTCGCTGAGGTATGGGCAAGCTTCCAAAAGGCCTGTAACGTAAGCCCAGTGTTTGATAAGCTCGAGGTTATCTTGGTTTACAACTGTTGCAAATGCACCAAAGTATCTTGGCTCGGTAACAACAATGGTTTGTGGAATGTGTCCAAACAAATCTGTCAAAACCTTGGCAAAGTCCATTGTGCCAAGCATGTTGATTACCTCTTGTGCTGGCATTGGGTTGTAGATTGCAATGTAGTTGGACCACTCTTCGTTTGTCTTTACAAGTGCTCCAAGCATTGCATCGAATGCAAGGGTATCGGCAAGGTACTTGTCTTGGTCTTCGGCTGACAAATCAGTTTGCGCCAAAACAGCTTTGGCAACGCCTGCCCAAATGCCCAAAATTTGTTGCTTTGTAGCTTCCATTTCTGGTTTGTAGTAGGATGCATCAGGCAAAATTACGCCAGGGCCTTGGATGTGAACAAGGTGTTGCTTGGAGTTTTTCATGTCTGTGAGTGCGCCAATACGCAATGGCAATGGCATACTCTTTACGGACAATGATGCAAACAAACGAGAAAGGTCGTCCATGTTGTGGATTTCGTCAAGCTTTGCAAGCAACTTGAGTGCAGGAGCAATGCCGTCCTTTGCCTTTTTGTCGGCATCCTTTGCAATGGCATAGAGTTCGCAAGCGCGTTTGATGTAGTCGTTGGGGTAAGCCTTGCTTGCGGACATTTGCTCAAACTCGCCCATCATGATTTTTTCCACAGCGTCAGCAAGCTCAGCAAAGCCACCAGCCATGGGTTTGTCGGCAGGGATAACAAGTTCTTCAAGTTTTTGTTGATTGACGTAGTTGTACAAATCGTCTTGAATTCTGATACTTTCCATAGTGAACTCCTAAAAATAAATTTGATGTTACAATTATACCACACAATTTGAAAAATGCAATAGCGAATGGTTATTTTTGCTAAACTATTTGGATAGATGCTAGCTACCAATCTTGGAGTGCGAATGAAAGTTACTCCAACTGTAAAGCAAAATTTTGCAACAAAAAAGGACACCAAATGGTGTCCCTGTGTGTTTGAAGATATCAACCGAAGGAAAGTGATTTAACAAAACCAATGATTGCATCCAAGATGGCCACAATGTATGCGCCAATGTAAGGTATGCAGTAGATAAAGATACCCAAACCGATACCCAAAATGCCTTCGCCAACGGACATTTCGCCAGTAAAAAGCACCACAATGCCCGCAATAAAAACCAAACCGCCCACAAACTTGGCAACAATGTTACCAATGCCAAGCAAAATCAAAAATACAAATCTAAGCACGTAGAGGACAATCACGAGGGGCAATGTGACAATCCACAAAAGTAATCTAATTAGAAACATGTTTTCTCCCTTAAAATTTTATTAAAAACATTATACCACAATACGCAAAAAGTGTCGACAAAATTATTGCAACAAATTTCGACAAAATGTCTTTTGATACAATACACCACAAGTTTTACAAACTACACTATCCAACAAAATTGCACCACTTGAACCTTTGTTTGACAAAACATACACTTGACTTGTTTGCGCAAGTTTAGTATAATTTGGAGGTAAAACACAGCAACGGCTGTTTCAAAATTGCGCTAATAGAATTTCTACTCGTAGTCTAATGGATAAAACTATGCCCTCCGACGGCATCGTTCCAGGTTCGACTCCTGGCGAGTAGGCCAATAGAATAAGGCATACCAACTATATGGTGTGCCTTTTTTGTTTGGATAATCAATTTGTATCGCCAGTCGTCCCCACCTCGTGAGCATAGCTCACTTCGCCACTTTGGCTACAAACAACTCACAGGGTTGTTTGCTTTACGCGTCGTGCCCCGCGCGAGTAGGCCAATAGAATAAGGCATACCAACTATATGGTGTGCCTTTTTTTCGTAGATACGTGGTGTGTTTTTGAATTTTTTTGCCTTTGTAGGCTGGAGGGCAACCCCTCCCATACGGTAGTTGCGTTACAGTTTACAGGTTGAATTGCTCTTAACTTTGCGGAAATTTTTTTGACAATTTTTCAATTGTGAACTGAGTACTTCCGCTTGCAAACAGGCTTAGTAGCCCAAATTTTCGGCAAGACGCTTTGCAAAGGTTTCGATACAAATGTAGTAGATAACGAAAAACACCGTTATTATGATACCGCGCCATACGCCCCACAAAATCCAAGAGCCAATGGTAAAAATTAGTGGTACCATAAACGCGATAGCAAGGGAAAGTTTGTTTTGGAAAACACAAAGTGCAATCCAGTACAAAATGAAGCCAACAATTACCATGGCAATACCCAAGACAAAGGTCATGCCGATGGATGGGATTTTGGTAACGTTGTCCATTGGATTGTCGTCGGTGATGTCGCCACCGTTATCGTTGACGTAGACATAGCAGTTTATGAGCGTTTCAAAATTTTGATAGTAGTAGAAATGCTTGACGCCATCGCCATCGACATAGTAGTTGGGCAGATAGTCGGCAATTTCGTGACTCCATTGCTTTTCGGCAGTTGGGTTGTACTTGCTTTTTTCTAGCTCGATGATAAAGTAGTTTTTGTCTACTGTGGGTGCAACGTCATCGGGGATGATGGCGGTAAAAGTCTTTTGGTAAGTGCGCAACTTGCCACCCTTGTTGGTGGGCATCCAAGTTTTAATTTTGATGCTGTTGACTGTGGAAAGGTCAAAATCCGCTGGGTTTACGTAGTACTTGAGCACCCAGTAGCGCTTGGCATTGGACAAGTCGTCCCCTTCAACAATCTTTTCGGTGATGTCTGGAATGCCTGCCACCGAATTGACGATATCAATTTGCAACTGGTTTTGGCAGGCGCAAAGGGCTAACGTGCTTGCAAGCAGTATTAAGATGAGCAATAAGACTGTAAGTTTTTTCATAGTTATTCCATCGAGATGGGTTATAAAACAACCGCACTACTTTGTTTTGCTTTTTACCTTTTTGAAGTTACCAATGGTTTGGTTAACGCGGGATACAAATGAGAATGTGTCGGGGTACTTGGCAAGTATGCGCTCGAGATCGGCAACTTGGTGTTTGTTGATGATACAAACAAGCATTTGCAAATCGGTGTGAGAGTACATACCGCGCGCGTTGACTTCCGTTACCGAGTGATGCAACGTGTTGATGATTTCGTCAGAAATTTCGTCAGCATGCTTAGTGATGATTTCCACCTTGACAGCGCGTTTGTCCGACTTGAGCATGTTGTCGCTAACAGTTACGGACATAAAGCTGTACAAAATGCACAAAATTACTGGGTCCATTGCAAAGTCGTACACAAAGTAGCTAGAAACCGCCACAGCAACGTTCATGATGAAAATTAGATGCACAATGCTGGAGTTGGGCTTGAAGTAGTTGTAAATTTTTGCGATAACGTCGGTACCACCCGTTGATGCGTTAACACGCATTGTCAATGCCGTTACAAAACCTGTCATTGCGCCACCTGCAATGGGTGCAAGCAATGGGGAAATGTGCGTTTCGTAGATGAATGGCTCAAGGATTTTTGTACCTTTCCAAACAAGAAGTGCAACGGAAAATGTGCCTGCAAACAAAAAGGACTTGATTGCGTACTCCTTGTCGCAAAGCAAAAACGCTACAATACAAAGTGGCACGTTGATGATAAGTGACAAGTAACCAACGGAAAAGCCGAGTTTGTACTGAATCATTGTGGCAATACCATTGATGCCGGAAGGGGCAAATTGATTACTGAAAATGAAAATTTCGTAGGACAAACTGTGCAAAATGCCCAGTAGCACTACTATGATACAATCGCGAATAAATTTCCAAGTGATTTTCATAAATGTTTGGTGTGCGGGCGGATATGGAATCCGCCCCTACGATTTGGTAAAACTATGCTTTGAGTTCTGCAAGGCGGTCTTGAAGTTGGGCAAGAAGTTCTTCGTACTTGGCAAGTTTTGCCTTTTCCGACTCAATAAGTTGTGCTGGAGCTTTTGCAACGAAACCTTGGTTGGAAAGTTTGCCACGTGCACGAGCAATTTCGCTTTGAACCTTTTCGATTTCCTTGGAAACACGTTCAATTTCCTTGTCGGCATCTACCAAGTCGCCAAGTGGAACAAGGCAAGTTGCGGAGTTTGTTACCGCTTTTACAACCTTTTCGGAGCTTGGAGCATCGCCAAAGATAACTTCCTCGAGGTTGCAAAGTTTTGCAAGGTACACGTCGCACTCCTTCAAACGCTCGTCATTTACAAGCAAGTACATACGGATGCGTTTGCTTGGGATAACGCCGTACTCAACACGAATGTTACGGATCTTGGAGATGAGGTCTTTTAGTTGTTCAACAAGTTCGTGGTCGTTTGCAAAATCAAGGTCTTGGTTGAACTCTGGGTAGCGTTCTACCATGATGCTTTCCGCGTGGTTTGGCAAATCTTGGTAGATTTTTTCTGTGATGAAAGGTACAAATGGATGGAGAAGTTTCAAAATCTTGTCCAATGTGTACACAAGTACGGAAAGTGTATCGCGACGAGCAATTTCGTCTGTGCCGTACAAAACGGGTTTTGTAAGCTCGATGTACCAATCGCAGAACTCGCTCCAAACAAAGTCGAACAATGTTTGGCAAGCCATACCAAGTTCGTACTTTTCCATAAGCTCGGTAACAGTTTTGATAGTTTGGTTGAGCTTTGTCAAAATCCACTTGTCGGCTAACGTGAGTTTTGCCTCAGAGATATCTACAAGTTGCTTGTCTTCGCAGTTCATAAGTACAAAACGGCTTGCGTTCCAAACTTTGTTCATAAAGTTGCGAGTACCATCAATCTTGTCGGAGCTAAAGCGCATGTCGCTACCATTTGCAACACCATTGATAAGTGCAAAGCGAAGGGTATCTGCGCCGTACTTGTCGATAAACTCAACTGGGTCAACACCGTTGCCCAAAGATTTACTCATTTTGCGACCTTGTTCGTCACGAACGATACCGTGCATCAAAACGTGTTTGAATGGGATGCTACCTGTGTTGTACAAGGAGCTGAAAATCATACGAGCAACCCAGAAGAAGATGATGTCGTAGCCACAAGCAAGTACGCTTGTTGGGAAGAATGCGTTGTAGTCGTCGGCACCAACGCCACCAAGTGTGGAGAATGGCCAAAGAGCACTACTGAACCATGTATCAAGTACGTCTTCGTCTTGGTGAATATTTACGCTACCGCAATGTGGACAGCTTGTTGGATCAGTTTCTTGGCAAATTTCCGCGCCACAATCGGGGCAGTACCAAACTGGGATGCGGTGTCCCCACCAAAGTTGACGGGAAATGCACCAATCGCGGATGTTTTCCATCCAGTTGAAGTAGGTGTTTTCGTAACGTTTTGGGTGGAAAGTGATGTCGCCATTTTTAACTGCGGCAAGAGCAGGCTCAGCAAGTGGCTTCATCTTTACAAACCATTGTTTGGAAACAATTGGCTCAACAGTTGTGTGGCAACGGTAGCAACTGCCAACGTTGTGCGCGTGTGGAACAACCTTTTGCAAAATGCCCATCTGTTCTAGCTTTGCAACAATTTGCTTGCGTGCTTCGTATCTATCAAGACCGGCAAACTCGCCTGCAAGTTCGTTCATTGTGCCGTCGTCGTTCATAACGCGGATAACTGGAAGGTTGTGACGCTTGCCTACTTCGAAGTCGTTAGGGTCGTGTGCAGGAGTGATTTTTACAACACCTGTACCAAATTCCATATCAACGTACTCGTCGGCAATAACGGGGATTTCGCGGTTGACAAAAGGAACTACCACAGTTTTGCCAATAAGGTGTGTGTAGCGTGGGTCATTGGGGTTAACTGCTACGGCTGTGTCGCCAAGCATTGTTTCTGGACGAGTGGTTGCAAACGTAACTGTTGTGCTTCCGTCTGGTGTACTGTAACCATAGTGCCAGAAGAAACCATCTTGTTCGGCATACTCTACTTCGGCATCACTGAGCGCAGTTTTACAAACTGGGCACCAGTTGATGATGCGGTCGCCACGGTAAATTAGGCCATCGTTGTACATTTTTACAAATGCTTTGCGAACTTCCTTGGAGCACTTTTCGTCCATGGTAAATGCAAGACGAGACCAGTCGCAACTGCTACCCAAGGACTTGAGTTGTTCAACAATACGTCCGCCGTATTGAGCTTTCCACTCCCATGCCTTTTCCAAGAAGCCATCACGTCCCAAGTCGCGTTTGTCGATGCCTTGCTTTTTCAAGTTTTCGACAATTTTAACCTCAGTTGCGATACTTGCGTGGTCGGTACCAGGGAGCCACAATGTGTTGAAACCTTGCATGCGCTTGAAGCGAACAAGAGAGTCTTGAATGGCGTTGTCTAGGCCGTGACCAAGGTGCAATTGACCTGTGATGTTTGGTGGAGGTGCCACCATGGAGAAGTATGGTGCGCCAAGCTTTGCTTCTGGTGTGAAGTAGCCTTGTTGCATCCACCATTGGTAGAGATCTTTTTCGAATAAATTAGGTTGATAACTTTTTTCCATTTTCATAGATTTTTGTCTCCTAAATAGTTTTTCATAAAAAAATGCGACTTTGCCCTACAATAAAGGGCGAAGTCGCAGTCGCTGTACCACCTTTGTTCGTTGCTTTGCACGTGTGCAAAACAACCTCGTTTGCCGGTAACGGGGCTAATCCGTGCGGTGGTACTTTCATCGAAAGATGCCGTTTCCCATCGCAAACATCAACAAACTACACCAATTGCACTTGCTTTGCGGAATTTTCACCGTAGTCCGCTCTCTACAAAAGCAGTTTGCAATGGCCTTTTGCCTTGTCGTCATTGTCCAAATTATACATCAGTTACTTTTATTTGGCAAGCAAATTACAGCAAAATTAGCACAGTTGTATATAAATATACAAAATTACCAAGCGACACTAGTTAGCGCCATAATTGAAGTGTAACACTTTTGTGCAAAAACAAATAGTATAAAACACACCAATTTAGGAGGTATCAATGAAAAAATTAGTTACAATTTGCTTGCTTGTTGTTTTGTGCTTGACACTTTGTTTCGGTTTTGTGCTGACAGGGTGCAAACCTACAGAGGACAACAAAATTCGGCTTTGTGAGGTTACTCACAGTTTGTTTTACACACCGCAGTATCTCGCCATGGCGCTTGGTTATTTCGAAGATGAGGGTTTACAAGTAGAACTATCCAACGGTGGCGGAGCAGACAACGTTATGACCGCACTACTTACCAACGAAGCGGACATAGGCTTGATGGGTTGCGAGGCAAACATCTACGTGTACCTGCAAGGCAAAAAGGACTATCCAAGGGTGGTTGGACAGCTCACAAAGCGTGACGGCAGTTTTTTGGTGGCACGGGAAAAAATTGACAACTTCGACTACTCCAACATGGATGGCAAAACTGTACTCATGGGACGCACCGGCGGTATGCCCGCCATGATTTTGCAATACGTGTTGAACAACAAAGGGTACACAAATGGTCAAAACATAACCATGGACTACACCATTCAATTTAGCGCGCTTGCACCCGCCTTTACGGGCGGAAATGGCGACTACGTACCACTTTTTGAGCCGGTTGCAAGCCAACTTGAGTTGGAAGGCAAAGGTTACATTGTTTCGGCAATTGGTCACGACAGTGGCGAAATCCCCTACACTTGCTACACCGCAAGCCCCGATTTTATCAACAAAAAGACGGACAAATTGGAGAAGTTTTTGCGCGCAGTTTGGAAGGGTGTAGACTACGTCCAAACGCATACGGCAAGCGATTGCGCCAAGCTTGTTGCGCCCTACTTTGAAGGCACAAGCATGGAACTTTTGACACGTGCAATACAAAACTACAAAACATACGACATGTGGATGAACACACCCGTAACAAGTGTTGCAGGGTTTGAACGCATCCAACAAATCATGAAAAACGCCGGAGAACTTAGCGTAGACGTACCATACGATGCTATCGTAGACAACAAGGTGGCAAACAAAATTTAGCCCTTTTGGGGGAACAAAATGAAAATACTGGAACTGAAAAACGTCCAAAAGATTTTTTACACAAAAACGCAGGAAACCACCGCTGTGGAAAACCTTTCCTTTGACGTGAACAATGGTGAGTTTGTGGCGTTGCTTGGCCCATCGGGTTGTGGCAAA
Source organism: Candidatus Fimimonas sp. (assembly GCA_045644945.1). Lineage (GTDB taxonomy): Bacteria > Bacillota > Clostridia > Christensenellales > CAG-314 > Fimimonas. Next base: position 8,666 of record JAZRHU010000039.1, read on the forward strand.
ACCACCATACTATCGCTAATTGCAGGGCTACTTGAGCCAACAAAAGGGGACATACGTGTGCATCAAAACTCAATTGGATACATGCTCCAACGGGATCAGTTGTTTCCCTTTAGAACCATTAGGCGCAACATCTTGCTTGGGCTGGAAGTTCAACGAAAAATGACGGCGGAAAACATCGAAAACGCCTACGATCTACTGCGCAAGTACGGCCTGTGGGAGTACGTCAACAGTTACCCAAATGCACTTTCCGGCGGTATGCGTCAAAGGGTTGCGCTAATCCGCACGTTGGCCACCAATCCGGAATTGCTACTGCTTGACGAGCCTTTTTCTGCATTGGACTTTCAAACGCGACTTGATGTGTGCGATGACGTGTACGACATCATCAAAAAGGAGCACAAAACGGCCCTACTTGTTACACACGACATTTCCGAAGCACTTTCCATGGCGGATCGCATAATTGTGCTGACAAAACGGCCGGCAAGGGTGCTTACCATTTGGGATAGCAACCTCAAGGACATCCCCACACCACTTGGCAGGCGGGAGAGCGCATTGTTCGGCAAAGACTTTGAGTTGCTACATGGCTATCTGAAGGGAGGCGCAGTATGAAAGCACTTTTGTCCAAAGAGCACATTGCTTTTTTGAAAAAACAAAAATGTCGCAAAGTTTTTGTACTGCTTGCGCAAATTGGCACGTTGGTTGTGCTACTTGCCTTGTGGGAACTGCTTGCACAAACGGGTGTGATAGATGCCTTTATTACAAGCTGTCCTAGTCGAGTTTGGGCAACATTTGTGGAACTAACCGCCAACGGCACACTACTTCACCACGCGTGGATATCCACTTTGGAAACAATCGCAGGCTTTGCCATTGGTACAATTTTGGGGTACGTTGTGGCAGTTGTGTTGTGGTGGAACAACTTTTTGAAGGACGTGTTTGAGCCGTACATTGTTGTGCTTAACAGTTTGCCCAAAATTGCCTTGGGTCCAATCATCATCATTTGGGCGGGCACCGGCAAGGCATCTATCATCACAATGGCGGTACTGATATCGGTGGTTATAACTACCATCACCATTTTGAACGGCTTTTGCAATACCGATGGGGAAAAGGTGCTACTACTGCGATCCATGCGCGCAAGTAGGCTTCAAATTTTTACCAAACTTGTTGCACCAAGCAACGTGCCAACGCTGATGGCCACACTAAAAATCAACGTGGGTATGGCGTGGATTGGTAGCATCATGGGGGAATATCTTGTTTCCAAAGAAGGCCTTGGATATCTGCTTGTGTACGGCAGTCAGGTGTTTAGACTTGACCTTGTGATGACGTGCACCATTGTACTTTGCGCATTGGCTGGCGTGATGTATGCCCTGGTGGCGTTGCTGGAAAAAATTGTAGTAAAGAGGTTTTAGGACAAAAATAGCAAACATAATTTAGAATGAAATTGTAGATATTTCGGGAGGGGCAACCCCTCCCCTACAAAATGATATCGCAAAGTTTTTATGAAAAATTTGTAACAAACAAAAATCAAGGCACATCGAAAGACGTGCCTTTTTGTATTGGGTATATTTACCGAATA